>CAUVFB010000077.1:0-7124 GCA_963551095.1 uncultured Prevotella sp.
AGGAACGACAAATGGCTTCCCTTAGGAACGACAAATGGCTTCCCTTAGGAACGACAAACGGCTTCCCTTAGGAACGACAAATGGCCTCCCTTAGGAACGACAAATGGCCTCCCTTAGGAACGACAAATGGCCTCCCTTAGGAACGACAAATGGCTTCCCTTAGGAACGACGAAATAGACATCGATTGTCGTTGATAACAAGAAACCTTAATCGGCGGTTAGCCTTGCTCCGCATGAACAAGTGTCCCGACAAATGACAAGAGGCTTACGCTACCGGCGAAAATATGAAAATAAAAGGTATGTTAAATACACAGCTGGCGAAGACTCCAAAACAACTATTGGGGAATTACGCATGTGAGTAAATCTCACAAAACAAGATTGAAATGTGAAAGCAAGTCGTTGAGTTGCTGTAGTCTGCCTGCGGGAAAAACACTTCCGGTTGGATCTTATCGGGTTAGACTGAGCTTGAGACTAACACCGAAGTCATGGGTTGTTGTAGGATAGCTGCCAGCAGAAAGCAGCGGTGTATTGATTTGAAGATTATAATATACCGCTGCCGTGATGAGCCGACTGAGGGTGTAATCGCCCATAAACGCGATGGAAAATGCCGTGTTCCCACTCGAAGCTGAAGAAGTCAGTGTTGCGATGTCGCGCGTGATGGAGGCCTGGCGCACATAGTGTAGGTCAAGACGGAGATTAAGGTCATGGTTGGAGTCAGTTCCCCGGCTTTTGTTTTTGTTTTGTCCGGCATTGCCGTCCTGCTCATCCCCGTTGCCGTTTTTCTTCCGGCCTTTTCCCGTCAGGCGATGGTTACGCGGTCTGAAAAGATTGATGTTATTCACTTTGTAGCCGAATCCGAGCACCCAGTCTTTTGTGTTTGATTCGTTCAGCTGTACACTGGTCATGGAAAGCATGAGGTTCCGGGTTTTCTTGTACTCCATCTTGACCGTCAGATTATTCTGCAGGGTCAGATCGATGCCCAGCAGCGGTGAGAAATTCTCCGTGATACTGACCATCGGGACATTGTACATGGAACTGGGAACAGGATTGCCCGTAGTCGCATCGGCGATGAAGCCGAGTCCGTCCGCATACTCTTGCCACGAATTGTAACTCTGATAAGAGCCTATGGAAAAACGGCTCGAGTAGCCGTGATTGATGTTCACACTCTTGAAATACTGCCTGAAAATCGACAACCGGGACAGCCCGCTGTAACGTATCGTCCAGTTAGGGAGTAGGCTGCGAAGTGTGGGGAAGATGTTCAACCCGTTGCCACCCATGCCCGTGTAGGCATTAAGGAATGCCGGTACCATCACGTCGGCACTATACTTGTTGACTGCTCCGACAGCGGGATTGAACGTGCCGCCTCCAAACGATGCAGGATAGGTGGCGTTCCTGTATTGTGCCTCAACGCGATTGCGGTAGTTGTCGAGCGAGCGTACAAACTTCTCGAACGTGGCACTGTGGTAACCGTTGTTGGCATCGCCCTTCGATTCGAAGGCAGAGCCTATAGAGATGGTCGTCATGGCCAGCGTACCGCTTTGCGAAGTCGGATTGCCGGCATACATGTACTGTATACTCTTCGAACGGGTTTGCGTCCGACTCGCGGTGAGGTCTATCTTGAAGTCTTTGACGGGTTCGAGGGTTATGCGCAGCTGTATGTCCTCGGTGTTGTGGGTTGTTGCCGGAGTTGCCACGCTGTCGTTATGGAGCAGCCATCCGTTCGTGCGTGCCTTTTCGATATAGTCATCATCGACGAAGCCGAAAGCGAAGTCGAGTCCCGGCGACATAGTGCCCATCCCCCGCGTCTGCCCGAAAGCGTCGCCAATCGTCGGCATGAAGCCCGGCAACGACAGAGAGTACTGGTTGCGGTAAGACACACTGACGTTGCGAACCATCATCAGTACGCGGGCTATGCACTGTGCTGTTCTGTACCATCCTTTGTTGTCGAGCGGTTCTTTGGGTGTAACGGTAAGCTTGATGCGAATAGCCGAGTCGGTTTGGTTGAAGAGTCGAATGCTGTTGATGTCTACTTTCTTCCACTTCAGTTTCACAGTTTTTCCGTCGGCTGTCTTTGCTGAGACTATAATCCGTTTCGTCTTCTTCTTGTGCGCAACGACAAGCGTCGTGTCGGCCTTGATGGTTACCTCCTTTTCGAAGCTCCGCTGATTTTTCGGAAGTCTCTTCTTCTTGGCATCGTCTTTTTTTTCTCCGGACTTGTTCGCCTTTGTCTCGTTGGTTCGCTTCTCCTTTTGGTCGCGTACAGAGGTGGTACTTACCGACCTGTTGAACCGCTCGTTGGTTTTCTTCAGGAACGG
This sequence comes from uncultured Prevotella sp., assembly GCA_963551095.1. GTDB lineage: Bacteria > Bacteroidota > Bacteroidia > Bacteroidales > Bacteroidaceae > Prevotella. The sequence continues at coordinate 2,315 of CAUVFB010000077.1, forward strand.
ACTATGGTTGTAGAGACGCTCCATGTTCAGCGCACCGTTGATGTCCAGTGCGCGATTGGTGGTAATCGTGTTGCCGAGCGACGTACCGTTTTCCAGTTTTGTACCGCGTACCCACGTGTAGACTGCCGTGTAGTTGGCATCAGCATTGATCCAGTTGAAAGCGGGGATAAGGTTCAGGGGCGACTGGTAAGACAACGTGAAGTTCTGCTGATAGTCAAGTGGCGATCCGAAATGGCGGATACTTTGTCTGACGGAATCCTTCCAAGCCTCGTAACGGTCGGGGAAGAGACTCCTATTGACGGGTGCGTAAGGCTCTTCTATCTCGGCATGAGTAGCACTTTGGAAGTTCATGTGCAGGTTGCGGGTAAGATCCCATCGCATGGAAAAGTCGCGATTCCACAGGAACTGCTTGCTGAAAGTGAGCGGAAGCAGGGAGTTTTCAGCCACCTCCATGTCGCGTTCCTGCAGCTCGTAATAGTTGCGCGTCATATCCGTATTGAACGCCAGGTTTTGAGGAAGCCAGTTCAACTCAAATCGTTTCAGTATGTCGAACCATCTAGAGTGGCTCTTGATCAGTTTACGGAAAGGAGCCAAGGGTGTATAAACAGGTGTCCAGCTGTAGTTGAGTGCGCCCCTCCAGTTGTCTTCGTTCTCGTATACGGTGGTTGCACCCGACGTATGTGTGTGAGCATGACTATAGGAAAAGGAGAAGTTGGCAGGGTCGTAAGGCATTGGGTGTCGCTTAGTCTGAATGCCGACACGGACGTTTGACAACGAGAAGTTTGTCGTTGTGCGCTTCGTTATGGCTATCGACTCTATAGAATCACGCTCCTGTTGGTTGGCCGCACCGTCGAGTGCTTCGTCCAAACGCATATCGGTGTCGAGTGGATTATACTTCGGACAGCTCTCGTTCTTCGTAACACTATAATATAACGGTGCAGAAACCTTTGCTTTGTCAGGGAAGAACTTGCCCAGTTCCAGGCTCGCCGTAACGCTTACATCGGTCTTGTCCTCTTGCTGACGCTCATTGACTCCCTGTTCTAGTCCGCCGAACCCATCGGTGCTATGGCTGGCATTCACATCGACTGTACCGAAGTCTGACAACTGGATATTGAGCAGTCCACGTGCTGCCCAGCCACCTTCGTTGTTGAATTCACGCAAGCGCAGTTCGTTAACCCATACTTCTCCGCTCTTCTCAGAGCCGGAAAGGTTGCGCACACCAATGATCATCGTCTTCACTTCACCAAGAGTTGGATTACCCATCACACTGACACGGTTGGCCGGGCGTGCCTCATCGTAGACAGAGAACTCACGGTTGTAGCTTGCCGTACCATTGGTACGACCACGGTTGCGCAGTTTCTTGACATTGGTAAAAAGATCCAGTGGAATGTCGAGCATATTCTCCTCGGGCCATACGATACGACTATCAGCAACGGAATACTGGTCGTAACGCAGACTGCGCTGCGGTGTCAGCTTCAGCGGAATCTCATATTCGTAGTAGTTGTTCTTATAGTCGGAACCGAGACGGACGAATACTGCCAGTTGGTTATCGGTCAGCTCGGTAGTATTCTGCTCCAAGGCATTGGCATGAACAAACATCTGCAACCGCTTGTACTGACGTAGGTCGAGATTCGTATTCTTGTAGACCGCCTTCGATTCGTTAGTAGCCAAATTGTTCACAGTCATGGCAAGAGCCTGCTCATTGTCCTGTACGAGCTGCGGTTGACTGGGGTCTTGTCCGCGTCGGATGCCTGGCGGGAGGACGTAATTGACCGGAGTCTTGTCGTAATTCTCCTCTATACTTACTGCACTGACGACCATTGAGCTAGACGTTGCACCCGCGTTGGTGAGGCTTTGCTGGTACTGTCTCCACTTGCCACTAACTAGATCGAGTGTCCCGAACCGCAGCACGATAGGCCTTTCAAAACCTGAAAGAAACATACGCATAAAACGAATGCTCGTGAAATCGCTGATCCCGCCTACACGTTTCTGATATTTGCTCAGCGGTATACGGAACTGATACCAGGTGGCTTCTTCCTTATTGCCATTTGGCAACTTACGTTCGCTTGACCGTTTATCGACAATAAAGTTCTGCCCTACGACTAAGTCTCCGGGTCGGATGCTCACCTTATATTGATAATACTTCTCGTATTCGTTGAGCGTATAGTCTTGATTGATATCCTCTACGTCGGGTGTGGTCTTGTAAGAAGTGTCATATCGCTCGCTGTTGTTCTCATTATCGGGTGAATTTCCCTGTGGATTATTGATTCGTTTGTAGCGTTCGAGAATCGGAGCCTGAATCCTATCCCAGTCGGAACCACGGAAATAATGGTAGTCGTCGTTGGCTGGGTCAGCCCAAATAGAGTCGAACACCGCCTGATTGGTCTTGCTCCGTGCTGCTGTGAGGAAGTCCTGATAGGATGCAAACGTCTGTTCTTCCTTATCTGTAAGTCCATTGAAACCCACATCCTGCAAGGCACGGCTACCGGATGTGGTGGCAAAAGCGTAGGTAACGGTCGGTTGCGTAGGTATACGTCCCCACTGTGTTGTTGTCCACGCGTTGCTGCCGTCTACGGGCATGCCACTCTCATAGAACTTCTTACCATCGTGAAGGACATCTTCTGACACTTCTCCCAAGTCAATATAGAAGTCACCGCCATATCGGGATGCATCGCTCTGCTTGTTAGAATAGATAAATGGGTCGAGCAACCAAAACTCCACATACTCAACATTGGCAGTCTCAAAGTCGCTGGTGTCGAGCTTGCGCATCATTCCACCCCATTTCCCCTTGGGGTTATTGAGTGTTCCGTTGGGATTAAGATCCGGATTGAAGTTATACGGACCACGTTCAGAAGGATAATAGGCAAGGTTGAGCACCGAAAGCGTAGATACAGCTCCAGAGTAGTTGCTCTGCTGGCGGTTCGGAAACAGTTCGCTTACGGGCACTTCCCGCACGTAATGGTTAGACAACTGGTTGAGGTCGCTCTTGATATGTCCCGGTGTGAGCGAGCTACTGCGACGTGTAAAGAGAGGGTCGATGTTGTACCATGCCAGCAAACTACGGTTATAGCCACTGCGTAAGGTCGTCTTGTCGGACGATTCGGGGAAGTCTGACGGCACACTGGAGATAATCCACGATGTAGGTTGGCTGACATCAATAGATGTTTTCGTTCCCTCGAAATCGTCAAGATAGGAAGCATTGTCCTGTGTTCCCTTATTCTGACCGGCTATCAATTGCGCAAACTCAGCTGAAAGCGAGATGTGTGATGGCTGGGTAAGGTGGAGGAAAGGTAGCTTGTCGAGCATATTGGTCAGCCATTGGCTTTCCTTTTTCCAGTTAAGGTTCATGCCCCATATTGTGTTGTTGAGGGGTTCGGCACCCATATTCACTTTGGTAGTCAGCGGTTGTTCGGACAGATGCATAAACGTACCGCCCAACAGGAAGTTTTTCGAGAAGTCATACTCCCAGTTAAGTCCCAGCATCGTTTTGCGCTGCTGTCCATATTCGCTTTGACTTTCGAGGGAGACATTGACCGAGGTTCCTGCGTCGAGGATGCTTTGATTGAGGATGGTTACCTCGCCGGCACTGTAGTCGACACTGTAATCAGTTCCTTCCTGCAGCGTAACACCTCCTGCCGTAACCACGACCGAACCTTGTGGCACGTTGTATGCGCCCAAGGAGATGACATTGGCACTTGTTCCGCGAAACTGACCTATCAACTGGTATTTGTCTTTCTCGGCTATCTGTTTGGCAACGGTCTTGGTTGAGTCGTATAATTCTGTAAAGGCGTACTTCCATGCAACGGCTGGTGCAATGCCTTTATCAACGAGAGCGCTGTAAAGATAAGTGCCGAACGGCTCTGCTTCGGGGAAGAACACACGCCCATTGCTGACGGTATACCCGTCTACGTAGTCGAAATAGCCATTCGGATGAGGGTTGTTGTTGTTGTCGAGACGGTCTGCTCCGAGCAGTTTGATAAGTGTCTGATTCTTCACCTGCGGTTCGGGGATATACGAGAGATACACGCCTGTCGTATCACTTTGGAATTTCACATCGAGACGGAACTTCTCTTTCTCCACCGTACTGCCGAGATAATAGACGTTTTTCATCATTAAGTCCCAGTTACCCTGCCGCGGATTGTTGCTTGTATTCTTCAATGATTTCACCAACAGAGCCTCGCCCACATTCGTCCGGTCGCTGGCAAACTCGCCCACCTGGTAGGTTACACCTCCGTAGGTGTACTCGTAGGCAACTGCCAACACTTGATCGGTCTGCAAACCCATATTCAGTGAGACATAGCCGAGGGCACTGTTCAGTCGGTATTCCGAACTGGTGAGCAGCCGGGCGTTGGACAGTTTTTCGTAGTCGGAGCCTCCCACGAGTCCCAATCCGCTAAGTATGGTAGAACTTTGATCAATGTCGCGCACGGCAGCATTGCCCTGTGCGATGGCAGCATACTCGGTATTGGCGTTGTTGGATGGTACAGGCACCCCCCCAACATGCCACAAGTCGGAACGACTGACGCGCTGATTCTCGCCCAAATCGGTCAGTGCGACGATATTGCGGGTGTTATTGGTATTGCCGGTCTTATTCGTTACCCATATCTCGACGCGGTTGATGGTAATGCCCGTCGTGAGATTGGGAAGCGTCTTCATAGCTGCATCGTAACGGTCGCGGAAATACTGTGAAAGAAAGAAGTGGCGATTCTCCTCGTAATCGGCGGCATCCATCTCGAAAGGAGTCATCTGTTTTCCGCCGCGGGAGCTGACACTCTTGCTTGACGACTTCTTCTGAGAGACTACTGTCGGT
>CAUVFB010000078.1:0-7071 GCA_963551095.1 uncultured Prevotella sp.
GAGAGCGAAGACGGCCTCATTCCTGATCTCTTTCTATAATCTGGACGCAATGGCTGACGTGTGCTGGCTAATTCTTCCTAATTGTTCTTGATTTGTGTCTACTTTTCTTCCTGTGTGGAAATCGGAGTTGCTCATGGTTCATATAGTTATGAATTATTCTCTTTCCTCTTTAGAAAGATGCGGGCAATGATACCTTATCAACCCTTCCATGGGCGAACGCTGAACCTCTACCACCTCATATCCGTTGAGGGAAGCACTCTGTCCGAGCTGCTCGCGGAAGAAGTAAGCGATACTGCCCACGGCTGAAATACGCTTGCCAGCCTGCTCGTTGTATTGGCAGATGTTATTGCGGAAGAAGGCATTGAAGTTGTCTACCACCAACCGGTGCATCTCTCCGGTGCTGATATTGCGCATGATAAACTTTGCAGTATCGGCTAAAAAACGGTTGGCCAGCGGTTCGCGGTAAATGCGAGAGATAATATCGGCATAGTCAAGCCCTGTCTCTCTCTGGTACATCTCCTTTATATGTATAGGCAGACTTCCCTTGAACATCTTGTTGAAGAAGAGTTTTCCGAGTACCGCACCACTGCCTTCGTCACCAAGGATATAGCCTAAAGGCGGAATATTAGCCACTATGCGGCTGCCATCGTACCAGCAACTGTTCGAACCGGTGCCCAAAATGCAGACGATACCACTATGATGGGCGCATAGCGAGCGTGCTGCGCCGAGCAAATCGCTTGCCACCTCGATGCGTGCATTGGGGAACAGAAAGCTGAGGCAGTCTTTCATAGTCGGCAATGTAGCCTCCGTGCAGCCCGAACCGTAGAACGCCACGAACTCTATCAACCTTATAATATTGTCTGCCGACGCTCCTTGGACTTCCGTCCCAGCTATTGTCTCCAATAGCGGACGCAGTTCCTGTCCGAGAATATACCTTATTTCGTCTGCCGACTGGTGGAAAGGATTGATGCCCTGTGTCTTGACCAGTACATGACGGTACGCTTTCTGTCCCTTATCTATTACCGGGAATACCAACGCCCAGTCGGTTTTAGTGCTTCCGCTGTCTGCTATCAATATCATTGTTGCTTTGTTTTAGTCGCAAAATTAGCAAAAAAACATATAATGGTAAACTCTGAAATACAAAGTTTCCGTAACTTTGCATCATTCATAGTGAACTTATTGACAATGAACAGACGAATATACATCATCCTTTTTCTTTGCTTTTCAACCATCCTTCCGTTGCACGCCGTGTTGCAGGAAGACTCTCTAAAGAACTCTTTACAGGTACTCAGGCACGAGCTTATCACACGCCATTATGAGCAGACCGAACAGTTGACGCGCTCGAAAGCCGTCAATGAGCGGGTGATGAGCCAACTGAAGGAAATCGGCGAGAACTCGGCACAAGTTTCATTGATGCTCTATTCGCAGTCGTCTGAGAATATCTTCGACCTCACCTACGCCTGCCATGCAGCGACAGAGTTGTGGAATGACTTCCAGTCGAAGACGCGTCCTTTTCAGCAGATGATCATGGAGAGCAACGAAGAGATTGCCCGTTACGACTCGCTCATCAATGTTCTCAGTACGATGTATACCTACGGCATGTCTGAAAGGACGAAGATCGACCGCAATGTGTGCCTCACTCTTGCTGTCAGCATACGGCGGATGCTACAGGAAAACATTGACTCGTACCAGGAATACGTGCGATACTATCAGTACAACCAGTCTCAGTTGCAAGCTCTCGATGCCTTTGCTCAGAAGCGGTATGCCGAGTTTCAGTCGGGCATCTTCTTCAGTCGGAGCGACAACTATCTGCGGTTCCTGCGCTCATTCCCCGTCAAATATCTTCAACTGACCAGCATTCTGAAGGAGAAATACCTGCCGCTGAAGGTAGTCAATTCGCAATGGGATGTCAAGTGGCTTATCGGTCTGTTCGGAATGATGCTTGTCTACGGTCTTATTGCAGTGCTGTTCAATTACGTCAGCATCCGTTTCGTCATCGGGCGGGTGATGAGCAAGGAGCGGTTTGCCACCCAAAACAAGTGGTTCCGAAGCAAACGCACCTGCATCACGATGGTAGCATCGGTCATTACCTTTGGTGTCATTATGACTGCCATTCGTTTCTTTTCCCAATCCAACTTTGTCGAACTGGCGAGTAGGCTATTGCTGGAGTTTATCTGGCTTTTGGCGGTGATATTCACGTCGTTGCTGTTGCGTGTCAAAGGCGAGGAAATCAGCAATACCTACCGTCTCTACTATCCGATTATCGTTGTTGGGTTTGTCGTTATCAGCTTCCGCATCACGCTGATGCCCGGGCTGATCGTCTATCTCGTCTTCCCGGCACTACTACTCGTCTGTTCGTTTTGGCAGGCGTGGAGCATTTATAAGCATCGCGGGCAGGTTCCGATGTTGGATTTCCGCTTGGCCGTCTGCTCGCAAGTGGTCTTCACTCTTGCACTCATCGGTGCGTGGACGGGATATGTGCTCCTGGCGGTGCAGCTGGTCATTTGGTGGATGATGCAGTTGGCTTGTTTACTGACCATCGGATGCGCCCGCAACTATCTTGACGGCTATCGTGATGCGCACAATATGCGCACGCGCCCCATATCGAAGGTGTGGTTCTTTCGTCTTATCTACTTCGTGGTTCTCCGGGTCGCGATGGTGCTGTCGTTTATCCTTGCTGTCTACTGGGCGGCCGACGTGTTTAACCTCGGCGATCTGACGTGGAAGGTCATCCGGACAGACTTTATCAACACTGCCAACTTCAGGCTAAGCGTCCTCACCGTGGCAGAGGTTGTCATCCTTTGGATCATCTTCAACTACATCAATCATACGGGCAAGGGATTCATCAAGCTGTATTTGGGTAGCGTCGATCCAACGACGGCAGTGTCGCGCAGCGTGATGATCATCAATGTGCTGCAGGTTGTTGTTTGGGGAACGTGGCTGCTGACGGTTCTTAGTCTCTTCAAGGTGAACAATACATGGCTCGTTGTCGTCTCGGGAGGTCTGTCTACGGGTATCGGATTCGCAATGAAGGACATCCTGGAGAATATCTATTATGGTATCTCGCTGATGGCCGGACGCATCAAGATAGGCGACTTCATTGTCTGCGACGGCATCCGCGGTAAGGTAAGTTCCATCAATTACACCTCAACGCTGATAGAGGCGACCGACGGTTCGGTGATAGCCTTTCAGAACTCGCAGCTCTTCACGAAGAACTACAAGAACATGACGAAGAATCATGGCTACGAATTGGATATTCTCGAAGTGGGCGTGGCTTACGGAACGAATATCAATCAGGTGAAGCAGCTGCTCGTCAGTGCTATTACCGACTTAGGAATCACCTTCGAAGAGAAGCCCGTCAAGGTGGTGCTGAAGAGTTTCGACGACAGTTGCATCACTCTGAAGATTCTTGTTTGGGTAAACGTCCTGACCCAATATACCGATGACGGGAGAATCATGGAGTGCATCTACGACACACTCAACGAACATGGCATCGAGATTCCGTTCCCGCAGCGGGAGCTGACCATCAGGAAAGAATAGAAAGCGAGCCTTGAAAGAGAGTGTCGGTGAGGTTGAGGTGAACGACCGGCCTCTCTTTCAGTTGTTGCGTCGATTTGGGCATGAAAGACGCTGCTTCCGACAGCACGACAGTCTGTCGTCTTCGGAACACACTGGTAGAAGCCGACCTGTACGATACGGTTCTGAGTGAAAGAAATCGTCAAATTGAAGAGAAAGTCAAATTATAAAGCACGTTATAACAGATCATAAAGCACGTTATAATGAATTATAAAGCGCGTTATGACGGATTATAAAGCACGTTATAACGAATTAGAGGGTAATTGTCGTTTTAATTCAGAGGTAGAAAGCCTGACGACAATGGGGAAGCTCCACTTTGGCTACGATTCGGCAGAAAACAGCTATAGGATGGGGATTGCAGAGGTCTCGGCTTGGTATTGATGCGTGTTTCTGATGGGTTCGATAGGGAATTATATTGTCTTCTATGGAATTGCCGCACAGCCCGATGACTCGAACTGTGCGGCGGACAAAGTCTGTCGGATGGGACTATTTCTTTATGACGGTCTTTCCGTTGACCACATAAACACCCTTGGCGAAGCCTTGCAGCGAACGGATGCCTCGTGCCACAAGCCGACCATCCACCGTGTAGAGGTCGAATGGAGTGCCGGCAACGGCTTCGACGGTCCGGATGCCTGTAGTAAATGTGGCTTTCTCTGCTTCCGATTCGCCGCCTGCATAGACGGCTGAAACGGCATAGTCGCCCGTATCGGCTGTCGCATTCGTATCGGTGAACTGTGCCGGTGCGTCAGCGTCGATGCGCTGTATCAACTTGCTCCCGCGGTAGATGTTGTAGGCTATCACTTTTCCACAACCTGCCGTGTAGGTGATGTCGTCCAGCATCAGCATATAAGTGTCGGCCGTATTGTTGTGGATGGCAAAGTAGGTGGTTCCCTCCGGCAGGTCGGCCGAGTATTGCTTCCATGCGCCACCGTCTACGGTCAGCTTCGTTCCTGTCGGAAGGAAGTCGGCAATCGTTGTTCCCGACTTCGAGTAAAGCACCTCTACGTTTTCAGGATAGTTCAGTTCTGTCGACTTGAAGTTGTTTGCCCAAAACGTAACGGTCTGCTGCTTGCCTGGCAGCGACGGCGAAATGAGCCAGTTGTCGGCCACGATAAACTGTGAGTTTTCCACACTGTAAAAAGAAGCCAGGTAGCGTTCGCCACTATGTGGGCGCAGGCACGGATAATCGTCGAGCAGCTTGTCGGTCAGCCACGAGGCCGGCTCTACCAGCGTAAAGGCGAACCGCTTGCCCTCGTTCGGGTGTGGATAGGAACGGCTGAACGGGCCGCGTGCAATGCCTTTCTCGCCATAGACCGATGTCCAGTCGCCGAACTCGTCGGGCATCCAGGGCGCGTAGTTTTCGAACTCGTCGGTAACGACGGAAGAGGTCTCTACAACTTTCTGCCATTCCACGACTACCTTTCCGTCGGGCTGCTCGGTTGCCTTTACGCCGGTGGGAGCAGTCTTGGTGGAGGGGAGCAGTTCTACGTCGGCTGTGGCTACGTTGTCGTCGGGCGTGGCATCCTCTTCGGCAACGACTTCTGTTTTCAGCGACAGCGGTGAACCGTCGACAACGGTCGTCGGGCATTTCAGCGACACCGTGTTCCGTGCATAAGGAGCCAGCGGATCAGTTATTTCCTTGCTGTCGACCAATCGGGTTCCGGCATAGAGACGAACGGTATAGCCGGTTCTGTCAATGTTTCCCATATTGCTGACATCCACCCGTGCGGTGATGGTTTCGCCCTTGCGCACTTTCGAAGGCACACTGAGCGATGCGCGCAGATCCTTCGCCACCACGTCGCGGATGTAGATATTGTCGAAGTATACCGTTTCGCCAGCCGGTGCTTGCGTGGTGAAAGTGAAAGTTACATAAGGCAGAGCGGTGTACTCGGCATCCAGCTTCACGGAAGTCGTATGCCAGTTTCGCTCCGAATTGTCGATGTTGGCGTAGTCGACCGTGCACAATTCACGGGTCGCCTTTCCGGGGGCATCCATCCTGACGACCACCTTACCTTTTCCGTGCGGCTCTGTCGAACGGTTCGAGAAGACCAGCGTCGGGCAGGAGGCTCCACGGATACAGATCTTTCCCGAGCCCAGTGTGGCACTGTCTGCGTCGGCAACGGAAACATAGCCGGTGCATCCGCCGTCGCCGTCAGACGACATGCCCTGCATCAACTGGAAGGTTGACTTGTCTGACTCTGATACCCACCACATGGCATTGTCCAGGCGACCGTTCTTGAAATGCTCCTCAAACGGAAGGACGTAAGGCTCTCCGACAAGAATGTTGGGCGACATGACGCGCGGCCCTTCTCCCATGCTATTCTCCGACGAGAGCGCATAGTTGATCATGTCCTGCGCTCCCTTGTCGGTCTCGTAAGGAATGGTAATGGAAGTCTCTGTTACCCGCTTTATAAGCGTTAGGTTGACTCCCGTGCTGGTCTCCTCTATCTCATAGACGTTGTAAGCAACATCGGCAGGCTTGACATATCCGCCGTGCGAACCGGTCGTCGCGGCATCCCAGGTGAGCGTGATGGAATTCTCAGTCTGACTGGTCTGAATATTCGCCGGTGGAACAGGGGTATCCAAACCAACGTACACTGCAACCTTCTCGCTTTCTTTCCCTACACCGGCAGCGTTTCGCGCCACAATGGAATAGGTGTTAATTCCCTGCTCCGCCGCGTTGTCTGCATAGCTGCAAGAACTTCCCGGAGCAACATTCTCCAGCTCGCCTATCTTCGTTTCGTCGCGCATAATGTTCACAGTGAGTGGCGCAGTGAGACTTGATCCGTCTATGGCTGTTACCGGAGCAACGAAGCTGAGCGTAGCTTTCAAACTACCGTCGCCGGCTGCCGTTGCCGAGACAGCACTTGCAGCATCAGGAGCTTTCAGCGAATTGACTTCGACAGCTATATCATCAAGCATCAGCTGCCAAAACCATTCGACATCGCTCGTGCAGTGGAATCCGAAGTAATACATGCCATCGATGGCCGGAGTAAAGGCCTTGCTGATGGTCTGATACTCGGTGTTGGTTATCTTCTGCTGTTCGACGAGCACACCGGTCATTGCCGCGACGGTAGCATCGTTGCCGTATTTCACTTCCAGCAGCTCGGGATAAGACACCCCCTTGCTGGCCACACGATAGGAAATACCATATACCATGCCCGCCTTCAGCTTCAGCGGTGGCGTTATCAGCCAATCGTCGTGGCTGCAGTCACCATACTGCATCTGTACTGCGGACTGCCCGGTTCCGTCGTCGGGACAATAGCTCCATGTGTTTCCGTCGCTGTTAGCATCGACGATTGTAAAGGAACTTAGCGCATTCTCATTGTCAAATCCTTCTCGGAATGGCGGCTCTACAGCATCGTCCGGCGATTTCCGCACAAAGAACTCGTCGCAGGAACGATTTCTGCAGGTCTTTTCTAAAAGCCGGGACGGTGTTTCACTCTGAGGCAGAAGCCGGCTCTGTTTCCTGAATCCGGCCGAAGACCCTTGCGA
>CAUVFB010000079.1:0-7061 GCA_963551095.1 uncultured Prevotella sp.
GATGGAGGAGGAAATAGTTCAGCAACCGGTTGTTTTTCTGCCAGTATGCGTACAGCAGTCGGCGTGTTGTGCGCAGAATAACGCTGTTTTGGCGTGCCCATATACACCAGCTCGATATGCAAATCGTGTGTCCGTTGGAACCGGGCTTCTGTGTTTGGAAGACGAACAGGTCGGAGTTGAGGATGGCGGGTGGCAGTTTCCCGTCGGTACAGAGTACGGTTGCGTCGAGCCACAAGCCTCCGTGGCGTATGAGAAGTTCCACGCGCAGGATGTCAGAGAAGTGTGTCAGTGTGATGGCACCGCTCGTCAGCTTGTCAGTGATAAAGGATGGCAGGTCGACATAGTCGCGGTAGTTGTCCCGGGTAATGAGAATGACCTCCCATCCGGCCATCTGTCGGCCTACCGACGCGTAGCATTGCTGTACCAACTGTGGTGCGTTGGCCATTCCCTGCCACCAGAAAATCCATACTTTCCGGGCGGTTTCTCCCGGTGTCGGTGGCTCCGCCGTGTCGTCGTCTGTGAGTATTCGTCTGTATTTTCGTCGCAGATAGCGATAGGTTTCTGCCCTTGCCGCTTCGCGGAACAGCTCGAGTGCCTTGTTGGAGAAGCCTGTACAGAGCAGCAGCAGCGGTGCTTTGAAGAGGAATCCGGTACGCAGATATTCGCGCAGCAGGCTTGCTCCGCCAAACTGTTTGTAGAGTTGGATGAATCGGTTCATGGTCTTTATGCTATGAAAAATGTGTGATGAAATGGTGCACGTTGCGGTTTTGTCATTCAAACAAGGCTCTTTCGTTTTCAAACAAGGCTTGTTCGTTTGCGAAGGAGGCTTGTTTGTGTGGTAAACAAGGCTTGTTTGCGTGGCGATTCCTAATCCGTTGACAGACAACGCCTTAGTCCTGCTATTTCAGAAAGGCCAGCGGGCGGAAGTTTTCTCCTATGAATGGGAAGACAATACGCTTGACGACGTAGCTGAAAGCCACTGCCATCGTGATGCCGACGAGGCAGTATGCCCAGTAGCGTGCGGCGGGATGGGTGACGAGACAATCGAGTTGGGACTTCTCCAGCAGCCTGAACATCATCATGTGGCAGAGGTATATCTCCATCGACAACGAACTCAGAAAGGTCGTCCATCGGTTGTCGAGCAGCCGGAACCGCCCCAGTCGTATGCCGCCCGTCATGGCATAGAGTATCCACAGCGTAAAGATGACGAGCACGAAGAGGATGTTTTCGCCCAGGATGGTGGGGGTTCCGACTGTCTGCCATACGGTGCCGGCGACGGCAGCGATCAGGTATGGGATGCGCAGACGGGGGTTGCCGAGCTTCCGGCGATAGGTGTAGAGCAGCCCGCCGGTGATGAAAAACGGGAAGCTGAAGACGATATTGTGGCGGTAGTTGGCTATCTCCGAGGGCAGAACAAACTGGGGTGTGAGGAAGTAATGTACTGTGAGAAGATGCATTGCCAGTGCCGTTGCGGCCGCAAACCACGCTCTCCGCCGGCTCTTGATGAGATAGACGAACCACGGAAAGAGCATGTAGAACACGAAAACAACGCCGATAAACCATCCGACGCCTATGACATGGATGTCGGGATTGGGCAGAAAGTTGAAGGCAAGGGTAAGGTCGGCCAGTGCCTGGAAGACTTCTTCGCGGGACGGATTCATCGCCAAGTCGATGCCGACAAGCAGTGCGAAGAACGGAAAGATGCGGCTGTACCGCTTGTTGTAGAACCGTTCGGTGTCGAACGATGAGTGTCCGTCTCCGACATCAAACTTGTTGAAGTATCCACAACACATGGAAAACGCGCTGAGGATGAAGAAAAGGAATACGAACATGGTGAAAAAAGGGATCAGCCGTGCGTAGATGAAACTGCCGTTTGAAAGCGATTGCGCCTCGTCGGCAGACATATTGGCAAGGTAGTGCATCATGGCGATGCCCAGTGCACCGATGGTTCGCAGTCCGTTGAAGCTGTTGTATCGTTCCATTTTTCTGTTTTTGGGGTTTAATATAGGGGGTATGGGTAGTGGGATTGTCCGTTGTTGAGGCTTGTGCCGGGACGTTTCGGCATCGTCGGAACGCCGTTTCCGGTTTCCGTTAATACTTATCGCTCTCTCTCAACATGTTCCAATACGCCTCCAAATATCTCAGTGCAGTTGTCTTGACGTGGTATTCGCTGTGTACATAGGCCTGCGCAAGCTGCGTTTTGCGGTATGTTTCTTCCTCGTGCGAGGCGATATAGGCTATCTTTTCCGCCAGGTCGGCAACGCTTCCCTTGCTGAAAAGCCATCCGTACCGGCCGTTCCCGATGACTTCTGCCGGCCCCTGCCCCGACGAAACGAGCACCGGAACGCCTGCAGCCATGGCTTCGGCGACGGTCAACCCGAAACCTTCGTAGCGCGAAGGCTGCACGAAGAGGTCGTAATCAGCCAGGTGTCGGGCGATATAGTTCTGCGGTTGTGAGCCGATGAGGCGAATTTCATCCTCCAGGGAGAGCTTCTTGATCTTCTCTTGGAGGAACGCCCGCGATTGGCCGTCGCCGATTAAGGTGAGCTGCAAGTGGCCGAAACCCTTCCGACGGAGCGTGTTGACAGCATCGATAAGCAGATCCTGACCTTTCTTTTCGTGGTCGAGACGGCTCACCTGTACGATGCGGAAGCAGCCGTCGACGCTATTTTGTATTCGGCGGCGGAACCTTTCGGCAATGATACCGTTGGGAATGACCTGCGACCAAAGCCCGTACTGTTTCAGCAGTGCGTCGGCTACCGACTGACTGATGGAGAAGATATAGCGAATGCGGTGGCAACATCTCACGTTGCCTTTGTCTTTGCTCATCGCCCATTGCAGAATGGACAACCAACGGAGCCTGCTCCCCAGCTCTCCTTTGGGCAAATCGTGGAGCGTGCAGCAGGCTTGGGGAGTCCATCTCGGACAAAGGAAGTTGAAAAGACTGCTTCCGTGCAGATGGATGATGTCCGGATGGATGCGGTCGAGTGCCCGGTTGAGCTTCAAAACGAACCCGAAGCTCTTCGAACCCAATGGTCTGTCTATCCGGACGATGTTTGCCCGGGGCGAAATCTTCTGCAACAGTTCGTCCTCCACTTTGTTGTTGATGATGACGAACGAGACTTCGGCCTCTCGTACCTGCTCGTTGATGATGTTGACCAGCATGGTTTCGATGCCGCCGTAGGACAGACACCACCAGATATGAGTTATTTTCATGTTCGTAATCTTGCTTTATGAATGTCTGAATGAGGAGCGAAACAGCATCAGCCGCAGCACTTTGGCGAGCTTTCCGAGCGAGAAATAGGCTGTCATGGAGTGCCATGCGCCATCTGTAGCCATCTTTCTGAGACGGTTTCCGTGGCGTTGCAGGAAGTCGCGGTAGGCGGGATGGCGACGCAGCGGCGAAGTGATCAGGTGGTAACCGAGGGTGAATAGATTGTCGTCGATGAGTGCTCGCTGTCGTGCCGACCACTTCTTTTCGCTGCGGAGAAGCTCCCATTGGGTCATGATCTTCAGCCGGTCGGTACACGACCGGGGCTTGAAGTCGGACATAATGGAGCCGGATTGCCTGACGAGATAGTTGTAGCAGGGATGGCGCAGCGGCAGAATCGACCCGGCAACCAGCAGCATGCGGACGATGAAGTCGATATCCTCGTGGATGATGCCGGGCGTAAAGGTGAGTCGGGAAGCCGTAAGGAAGTCTCTGCGGAAGACGAATCGCTGGGCAATACCCGTATGGATCTTCTTGTTCAGAGCCGTGCCGGCGTGCTGACGGCCGTACAATGACCGGTATTTTGCTTTGAAAAGAATAGGCTCAACCGCCTCGTTTCCGGTCTGTTCGCTGGTTTTGACAATGTCGAACGTCAGTACTTCGGGGTGTAAAGCCTCCATCTGAGATGCCAGAAAGTCGAGGGAATGGGGCGGGAGCGTGTCGTCACTGTCAACGAACCATACGTATTCGCCACTCGAAGCCTGCAGTCCGCTGTTGCGGGCACAGCTCAATCCCCGGTTCTCTTGGTGGAGAATGACCATCCGGGGGAACTTGTCTGCATAGTCATCGACGATTCTCATCGACCCGTCGGGTGTGCCGTCGTCGACTATAATCACCTCATAATCGATGTCGGCGTGCTGGAAAAGGATGCTCTCGAGCGTGCGTGCGATGTATTTTTCTACGTTGTAGACGGGTATGATAATGGACAGAAGCATGGCAAAACGGTGTTGGTTGGAGTCTTTTCAGCACTTCTCAGGATGGTCGGTTAATCTTTTCCGGTTGGCGATCCGGCCGATAGAGAGAGCCGTGTGCGCCTTGTTGAGGTTGTTGGCAGCCACAACTGCCGCAATGACCACGAATATATAGGTGAAAGAAACGTTGGGAATGGACGAGAGACTGTTGAAGATGATGAACCCGACAACGAAGAAACAGAGCACGAAAGCCTTCTTCCGGATCGTATAATAAAGCGAATACAGGATGAAAAGCACGTACGATCCGACCCCGAGGAAGCCTTGGTCGATCATCACCGGAAGCCATAACGACTCGGCACCGAGGATCTCCCGGTCGTAGACAGTAACGTATGTCCATGTGTAAGTAATACCGTTGCCCACCCACGGCGACCGCATCAGGTAGTAAGAAGCGATGTTAAATTGTTGCGTCCGCATGTCTACGTTGCTCCCCGAAATGTTGGATGTATCGGTAATGGAGCTTGTTATGCTGACGATATAGTCGTAGAGGAAATAGTCCAACAGCAGAACGATGAACGGAGAGAGGATGAAAAAGGTCTTCAGATTGCTCTTTTTGATCAATGCAATGGCAAAGATGAAGAGCCCGATCATCGCTGCGCGAGAGCCGGAAGCAAAGAGATTGACTGTCAGCAGGGCGATAACGACATATCGCCCCTTTGTGTTCTGCCATTTTTCACCGTGCCGCAGATAGGCCAGCAAGGCGATAAGGAGGTATGAAATGCCCGCATTGGTCTCATGCATGGAGAAGAATGTCTGTGTGCGCTTGAACCCAAAGCGCACTTCTGTAATAACCGTTCCATTGCTATAGAGCTTTGCTGATGATACCATTCGCATGTAGGGATTGTCGTTGAAAGTAATTTCGAAGAGCCCATAGCAGCCGATAATCGTACCGAGGATGAGGGAATAGCGGTACGTATTAGCGATGATCTTGGCGGGATTCCTCCTGAGCAAGTCGCAGAAGATAAGTATATTGATGTAGGTGGTAATGATGGAGAAGACTCCAAACTGATGCTTTTCTGCAGCGTAATAGTTGCTGACGATCAGCGAAGCCGCCAGTATGGCCATTGCACCGAAGATGCCCTGCCGTAGAATACTGACCGATCCGAACCTGTATCGGTACAGATAGAATGCCGTTCCCGCCATGGACAGAATCGTAGAAGCGGTAACGGGCGACAGTCGGGGCAGAGGAACGAACTCATTGACAAAGGGACTGATGAGGATAAACAATGGATAGTGCTTGTCGAAGTTCTTGGCTAAAAGGACGACGACGGCTATAATGACAGACCAAATGATGGGTTCCTGCATGTGAGAGGGTCTAAATCGTTAAGAGTCGGTTGTAGAATGAATGGGCGAAACCTCCGTCGAGGTCTGCCTCTTTGTGCCTGGTCAGCTTATGAAAGTCGGACAGTCGCTGTATCTGGGCGAATCGTTTGTCGGTGTATTCATCGGCCAATTCGAACTGAAGGACGTGGGGCGCGGTGTTGGGATAGTTGGGTACGCGCTTCCATAGTTCCGTATATCGCTCTGTGGCAAGATGGAACAGCAGATGATAGAAGAGGTAATCGACCGCAGAGTTGTGGGTTTCCCAGTAGCGATAAACCAGTTCGAGGGTGGTTCGGAGGATGGGATGATTCTTCACCGAGGCGATCAGCCAGATGGAACACACACAACCGACATCGCCACCGGGCCGCCAATTTTTGTAGACGAAGAGGGGATGGGCAAACAAATCCTCATGATAGCCGGTGCAATAAACGGTTGAATCGATCCATACACCGCCGTGGCGAACCAGCAAATCAGTACGCAGAATGTCTGCAAAGTGGGCATGTGAGATGATGCCCTTTTGGTATTTGTCAATGATGAAAGCCGGAATCTGTGTGTAGTCGCGGAAGTTTTCATAAGTGATGACAACGACTTTATATTGCGGAAGATGCCTGTGCAGCGACCGGAGACAGGCTTTGCAGAGGTCGGGCGCGTTGTCTTCGCCCTGCAACCAGCACCACCATATAATATAGGTGCGTTCCTTTCCCGGCTCGTAAGTGGGAAGATGATACAGGAAATCCTTACTCTTGCGCTTCAGATAACGGTATGCCCGCCAGTTGTCCATTTCGGATCGGATTCCCGGTGGATAGTGATTGGCGTGTAGAAAGCAGCTTGTTTGGAAGACGATCCGGTCGGTTATTCTGTATAATCGGTTGAGAATCTTCCGGCAGATGAGCCTGGTTCCGCCTTCGGTATAAAATCGTTTTATCTTTGAAATCTGAACATTAAACATTGAATGGATTCTTTTGGGGTTGCTGTTTCGTGCTGTTCTGTGTAGGGATCGTGTCTGCTTGATACTTCGTCTGAGGCTAATTCCGGGTGTCGTTGTGCGGTTTCCGCGTCTTCATATCCCTGATTGTATCGACGACATAGGTGTAGCTTTCCAGCGAACACAGCTTTGCCAACCCGGCATATAGCCCTATACCGGCCACGATCTGTACGGTTAAAGCAACATAAACGTTGATGGGGAGCAATCCGATAAGGTGTATACAGGCGGCCATAGCGGCTGCAAGACCGAACTGCGGAGCCACATCGCGCAGCTGTTCACGGAAGCTGTAGCCCACGAGCTTGCGGTTGGGCCATGCGTTGATGGCGGTTCCGATGAGTCCGTAACACGTGTTGGCAACAGCAATGGCCAGCGGACTGATGAGCATTCCTGTGAGAATAAGCATCAGATAGATGGGTTTCTTGTATAATTCCAGCTTGAGGGTAACGTCGCTGCGCCCCAATGCGTTCAGAGCCTGTAGGTTTGCCGTGCCGAGGATGCCGAAAAGATACTGGAA
>CAUVFB010000080.1:0-7052 GCA_963551095.1 uncultured Prevotella sp.
CTGCGCAACACATCAGGCTCGTCGACGATGCGTTTGAGCGTCAGCGCGGCCAGCAGGGGAATGGTAAACTCGGCTATGACGAGGATGCTCGCCACAGTGCGGAACTTTGCATACATCGGAATATAGTCGAGGAAGAAATCGGTAAAGCCCATGAAGTTCTTGCCCCAGGACAGGAGAACAGACAGAACAGTGGCTCCGAGCAGTGCCCATTTCATGGAACCTTTCACCAGAAACAGTCCGAGAATGAAAAGAAAGAGCACGAACGCACCTACGTAAACGGGACCGCTCGTGCCGGGTTGCGTGCCGAAATACTGCGGAAAGGCATCGTAGATCTGCGGCAGCATCGACTCTACCTGCGGGTCGGCCTTTGCCATCGCGTGCTCATCCTGGCTCAGCGGTATGCTTGCGCCGCCCTTGGCATCGGGCACGAGGAGCGTCATTGTCTCGTCAATACCGTAGCTCCACTGGGTGATATAGTCGCGCTCAAGCCCGGAGCTGGTTTGGTTGGCACTGTTCGGCTTAATCAGCTCGCTCTTTCCGCGCATGCTCTCCTTCTGATACTCCCACGTATGGTACAAGTTGGAGATGTTGATGGCGATACCGATGGCTGCTGCGGCTGCGAGTACGCCCGAAGCCTTGAGGAAACGAGGCAGCTGTCGCTCACGGATAGCCTTAGCGAGGTAGGCAATGACCATGAAGAGGATGACGAACAAGTAGTAGTAAGTCATCTGTACGTGGTTCGCCTTGATTTCGAAAGCAGTGAACAGAGCAGTAACGATAAATCCCGGGAGCAGCCGACCGCGATAGGCCAGCACGATACCGGCTATCATCGGCGGCAGATAGGCCAGTGCCATGACCTTCCAAAGGTGTCCGGCGGCAATGATGATGAGGAAATAGGACGAGAAAGCCCAAAGGATGCTGCCCAGTGCAGCCAGCGACTGACGGAAATCGAATGCGCGCAGCAGGATATAGAAGCCCAACAGATAGGCAAAGAGGAACCACACGTAGTCGGGCAGCCACAGATGATAGGCATTCATGGCCTGCGAGAGTCCGTCAGTAGAACCATACGACGGCGCGAGCTGATAGGTCGGCATGCCACCGAAGACAGCATCGGTCCAGCGCGAAGTTTCGCCCGTTGCCTGTTGATAGTCTTTCAGTTCTTTGCCCAAGCCTACAGCAGCTGCTGCATCATGCTGGAAAAGAATCTTTCCCTGCGTTACCGGTACGAAGAAGTAAGCGAAAGAGATTGCTGCAAACAGCACTACGGCGAGTGCATCGGGCAGCCATTTCTTCAAAGTATTCATATGTTTTAGTTTGTTTGTTGTTGTCGAGAGACGCTTGCAAAGATACAAAAAAGCCACTACTTAGCTTCCCGCGCATTGACTTTTTCGTACCTTTGCGTCATGAAAGTAGGAATTATTGTAGCCATGGACAAGGAGTTTGTGCAGCTCAAATCCATTCTTGAAGGCACAACGGCCGAACGCCGCCATCACAAGGACTTTATCATCGGGAGCATAGAAGGCAAGGAGGTGGTATTGCAGAAGTGTGGTATTGGCAAGGTGAACGCTGCCGTGGGTGCGGTCGAGCTGATCGACAACTACTATCCCGACCTGATTGTGTCGAGCGGATGTGCCGGTGGTGCCGATACGTCGCTCAATGTGCTCGACGTAGTGGTGGCATCTGAGTGTGCCTACCATGATGCGTATTGCGGCGACGAGGTAAGTTACGGGCAGATTATCGGTATGCCGGCTCGGTTCAAGGCTCGGCGGGAGTTCATCGATAAGGCTCTGGCGCTCAACGGGCGGCAATGGGCGGGCAATATGAGCATCCGTGCAGGGCTGACAGTCAGCGGCGAATGGTTTGTCAACTCGCGCGAGAAGATGCAAGCTATCCTTGCCCGTTTCCCCGAAGCTGCGGCCGTCGACATGGAAAGCTGTTCCATTGCCCAGGTGTGCCATATATACAAGGTGCCTTTCGTATCGTTCCGCATCATCAGCGACGTGCCGCTCAGGGATACCAACGCCAGCCAGTACTTCGACTTTTGGAGTCGGATTGCTGATGGCAGCTTCGAGATTACCCGCCATTTTGTTGCGCAGCTATAAGAACAAGCCTATAAAACCCTTATCAGAACAGAAGACTATGAACAAGATCCCATCATTCACCATCAACCACGAGCTTCTGCGCCGTGGAATCTACGTCAGCCGCAAGGACGCGGTAGGCGACGAGACTGTAACGACATTCGACATACGGATGAAAGAACCCAACCGCGAGCCGGCACTGCACATCGGCGCGCTCCATACCATTGAGCATCTCGCTGCCACTTATCTGCGCAACGACCCTGAATGGAAAGACCGCATCGTCTATTGGGGCCCCATGGGCTGCCTGACGGGCAATTATCTTCTTGTGCGGGGCGACTATGAATCGAAGGATATTGTCGGGCTGATGCGTCGCACTTTCCGCTTCATTGCCGAATACGATGGCGACGTACCCGGCGCAACGCCCCGCGACTGTGGCAATTATCTTCTGCAGGATCTCCCGATGGCCCGGTGGGAGTCGCGCAAGTTCCTCGACGAGGTGCTGAACCGTCTCCGGGAGGAGAACCTCTGCTACCCGAAGTAGTCGCTGCCGCAGTCTGTGCTGTGGTTCCGCTGCAGTCCGTGAATGAATAATGCCGCCTTGAACTGTTCAGGGCGGCATTGTCGTTTGTCGGCTTTCGGAATCCTGCGCGCGGGGCGGGCGTTACCAGTCGAACTTGTAAGCGATGGTGAATATAAAAGCTCGGTTCTTCGCTTTTCCCAGGCCATGCTTGTAGATGTTTGTCAGGCCGATGTTATAGCGCGCGTCGAGCATCACGCTTTGGTATTCGTAGCTGATGCCGATGGGGATGGCGAAGTCCAGCTTGCGCAGCGACGGTGGATTCTTTATTTCCATGACGGTTCTCCCCGCACCATGGCGTTTGCCCGTTTGGCTGTCGATGGTGAATTCGTTTTCCTCCGTGTGTATCTTCGAATGGACGAGGAAGCGTGGCTGGATGCCCGCCTTGATGGCAAAGCCTTTCGAGAGGTAGATGTTCTCCATCAGCGGAATCTCAATATAGTCCAGCCGGGTGTAGGAATCGTGCCATATGGAGCCTTTCCCGCTCGAGACCGACTCGTAGTCTTTGTACTCACAGCCCAGCTGCGAGTAGGCGATGCCGGCCGTCATTGCCAGTTTGTCGGTCATCTGATACATGACATCTACGCCTCCGGAGAATCCCGAGGTGTTTTTGTTGGTCAGAGACTCATTGACCGTACCGTTGGTGAAGACGATGAGGTCTTCGCTCAGGGTAGACACGGCAGCCCCGATGTGCGGAATCACCGACCAGGTTCCCCACGCCGCCTGTGCGCTTGTGCCCAGTGTAGCTGCCAACAGGGCTAAGGATAGGATTATACGTTTCATAAATCTTGATGATTGTTTGCTTATCTAACGGCATTCGTGCGGCATTATCATATATCGTGTTCCGGTTTTTGCCGCCGGCAGGAGACCATGATGTGGTCGGCAGCCATCGGTAAGGGGGATGGAACGGGGAAGATTGGTTTCGCCCAGGAAGTCTTCTATAAGGATGTCGGACCCTTTCTATAACAAAGATTGTCTCATTGTCCAAGGCGCAACAACTCGTTGTTTCAGGTGGGACAATAAGCCCGTATAAGTTATGGGAACGAAACCGATGTAACCGTAAGTCCTTATCCGTTCTATAGGAAACTCCATTTTTATAAAGACTTTTATAACTAATTATAAAGAGCTTTATAACTCATCATAAAGGGCTTTATAATTGATTATAAAGAGCTTTATAACTGATTATAAAGACGGTTATAAAAGGCTTCTCTCTCTATACGGGAAGCCCTTTGGGTATGGGGGGGGAATTTGACACTCCATCATACAATTCATTGCACCAAACGTATACAAGGCAATAATGCTTGTAAAGAAGATGTGTGTTTCGAAAGCGGATTCACAGCATACGCAATGCTTTCACCAGTCGGTCGTTGTCTTTGCTGTCCCGGATGGCAATGCGGATGTAGTTTTTATCTTTCAATGCTTTCTTGCTGTTGCAGTCCTTGATAAGAATTTCATATTCCAGGAGCAGGCGGCGGCTCACTTCGGAAGAAGTATGAGGCGGATGAACCTTGCAGAGGAAGTAGTTAGCCTGCGAGGGTATGACCTTCAGCCATGGAATAGCAGCAAGCTGCTGCCGAAAGCGAGTGCGCTCGGCAATGAATTGCTTGCACGAACGGTTGTAGTCGGTACTGTACTTGTTGAAGATCTGCATATAGAACTCTGCAAACGAGTTGATATTCCAAATGCTGACATCCTTTTTGACGAAGCCGATCAGTTCTTTGTCGGCACTTGCCAGTACACCGAGACGCAACCCTGGTACGCCATACGACTTAGAAATACTCTTCATCACAGAGAGATGAGGGTACTTCTGTAATATACTGTCGTTAAGGAGAGAGTTGGTGGAATGATCAACGGTGAAGTCGACAAACGATTCGTCTACGATAAGGCGGATGTTTCGTTGCCCAGTCCACTCTGCCAGGTGGAGTACATCAGTTTTGGGAATGAAATTGCCCGATGGGTTATCGGGGTTGATGAGTAGCAGCGTCCGGATATTCTTATCGGAAAAGAAGCCCATCAGGTCATCGGCCGTGTAAGTGTAGTCCTCGTTGTCGGGTATAAAGCGCACAATACTTTCGGGACGGCAGCGGTTGGGGTATTCTTCAAAAGTTGGAAAGGCAATGCCCATCGGTCCATCGATCTTTTCCATGGCACTCTTGATGAGTTCAGCCGCGCCGTTTCCTACTACGATATAGTCTTGTCGTACACCGAAATACTTGCCGGCCAGCAGTGCGTTTACAGTCATCCCCGATGGATACTCAGTAAGGAGTGAGTCGAAGTTGGATCGCATCTCGTCTATCATCCGTTCAGAAGGGAAATACGGATTCACCAAATAGCAGAAATCCAGCAAATTGGGAAATCTCCAATACCCACCATAGCGGCAATTGAACTTCTGCAGACGGTCTTCGCCGTCGGCAAAGAGTGTCTCGGCAATGTCTTTATCCTGCACATCGTCTATCTCGTACCATTTTCTGTCGCCTATGGGTAGTGCCTTTACGTCGGTGGAATTGAGGAAAGTGATGATACGCAGTACCTGCTCGTAGTATTCGTTATTGCCTAAAGCTTCACAGTAGGCATTGAGGAAAGGAATGTACTTGTGTTTTAAGAAGTTCTTGCTGAACTTGTAGATATTCACGGTCTTGTAATAGGAATCCGCATCTTCGTATCGAAACGCTTGCTTGTCAATGAAGTCGATGATATTATGGTCGTCATCGATCTTTACTACAGTACCATCCATCCATGTTTCCCATTTGGCAACGAGTGCAATGTTGGGAGAAGTGTTATCGGTAATCAACTGGAAGATGCTGTCTTCGTAGATGAGGTCAGACTCTAAGAGCAGTGTATCGTCTTGTGCCAGCTGCTCCTTGGTAAGTGCGAGGGAGTAGATGTTGTTGGTCTTGTTGTAGACGGAATTGTTGACGTATTCGATATGAAGGCTGTCATCGTAGCGGTGTCCGATATACCTGATCAGGTTCTGCGCCTGATAGCCAACAACAATGATTACCCTGCTGAGTTCGAGCCGGGATAGCTGCGTCAGGGTGCGGTCAATGAGACGTACACCGTTAATGGACAACATGCACTTGGTGTTGTCCTTTGTGTATTCGCCGAGTCGGCGTCCCATTCCTGCAGCCAATATGATTGCTTGCATATGATAGTTTTGATTGTTTGTTATCGGTTATTAGCTGTTGCATCCAAGCGGTCGAGATATTGAACATCGCGCCATTTCTGCAGTGTCTCCACAATGGATTGTGGGAGCAGTGCCTTGATATATTGCGAGACAAACATCTTGATTTTGGTGCGCCTCGACATATTGAAGTCGAAAAAGGATACGGGCGTTCTCCAGTTCTTGCCATAATAAAGTTCAAGAAACCCTTCCGAATCAGCACAGGTCTCGAAAGTAGCTCCCTTAAATTCGATACTTTCAGTGTTTTCTATGAAGTCTTTTGGAAGCACATCGCGTGCGCAGTAGCGTCGGTTGTTGTCTTTGGGGTAGACACCGAAGAAATATAAGTCAATGTACTCTCCCTTTCGGATGATAGACATGAATCCACGCCGCTCGTATCTTGCAACCTCAAACCCATTCTTGCGCAACTCGAACAGCAATCCAAGCAGTCGGGGCATATCTTCCAACTTGAAAGCGAGGTCGATATCTTCATCGTGTGTGATGAAGTCTTTCTCTCTAATCGCACCTAACAGCGTTCCGTAATAGAGCAGGAAGTGTATGCCGGCAGCTTGGCATATCTTTCTAAGAAGCAGGAGGTTCTCGAAAGCAATAGTCTTGTCGATAGGCTTGATTCCCTGATATATAGGGATGAACTTGTACCTATATACTCCGTTGCTTGTCTGTATCTTCAGTCTCATCGGTTTATCTGACTATCTTCTTGATCTGTTCTTTTATTCTGATAGGAAATAGTTCCTTGATTCTTTCAAACACCGTTACGTTCTGTTTGTAGAACTCTCTCTCGAAAGGTTCGTAGGGAACAACGTAAGTAGGATGATGGAGTGGAAAACTGATCTCTCCTTTTGATATGTATCTATTCGGTGCCTTGCTATTCGAAGTGTGAGTGGCATTCTCGCCAAAACCAATGTTTGTCTGTAGGCTGATATTGGGATAGATAGCCAACTGATTCTGTGAGGCAAGTGTGAAGTACCATTGCCAATCCCATGCGCTGACGGTCTTACTGTCGATAGCCTTGAGCCGGTACATCCAGTATTTTATGTCTTTTGCCCTATAGCCGGTATTGGCAATGATGGATTCCTCCCAGTTCCCGCCACGCCACTTCATCGTAATGTCCATATTCTTCCACGCTCGTCGCCAAGTCGCCCAGCCGTTAGTAGATTTGAAACGGCTGAACCCATAAGAATAAGGAATGGAGGTCTTTAGATAGTTGGCACCGTCG
>CAUVFB010000081.1:0-7045 GCA_963551095.1 uncultured Prevotella sp.
AAGCTACAGGCAAAGATTCCTTTGAAAGAACTTTCCAACTACTGCATCTCCCTCAGTTCCCTCACCGGCGGACGGGCGAGCTTCACTACAAAGTTCGCAAGCTACGAACTCGTCCCGAACGACTTACAGCAGACGCTTATTGCAGAGCATGAAGCTGAACTGAAAGACGAGGAAGAATAGAGTTCTCTCGCATATCGTCTTTTCAAGGCGGGAGCATATCAGATAGATTACAATGAACCGATTGGATTTATAAAACAGAGAGAGGGAATCCAAGAGCTTTGAAGCTGTTGAATCCCCCTCCCATTTATTTACTTAAGCCGATATGCTCCTGCCTATTATACGGGACAGTTGATGCGGCCTTCGTTGTACATGCGAAGTACGTTGACAACGTAGTTGAACATATACCTTACACTTTCCATCATTGCTATTTTCTTCATCATAATAGTTTCCTTTCTTTTTCTTTAATTTTACAAACGTGTTCACTCAAGTCTTCCTATTGAGACTATACTCTGTGTTGTCTCTTCCTGTTACAAAGAGATACTTTCTAAAGTTTTTTTCTCTCGTTTCTTGCTTGCAAAATTAGTGTCTTTTACTATTCTGCACGATTATCCCCGCCCTGTATGGGGCGATTTTGGCTGTATTTTTGACAGCTGTCAACCTTTTTGACTTGTGTCAACATAGCTTGTTCGACTGGCATTAAGGCACATTGTCTGACCCGAGTCAATCAGAAAGCTGCGTCTCTTACGGGGAGGGAAAACGGGTCAACAAGCATGTACCTGAAAAACTTAAAATCTTTTCGAAGGAAGCTAAGAGCTTTTACTCTGAAAACATGTACGGAAACAAAAGGGAGGAAGAGGACGAATCTTTCCCGATGCGTCCTCTTTCCTCCTGAGCTATGAGAAACTGTTATACAGCAGTGCTGGAGCCTCTCTGAGACCGGCTGGCCTTTATATTTATAAAGGTGTGGTGAAGAGATACATACGGATCAACCAGTAGGAAAGGATTCCCGCCGCATAGCCGACAAAGGCAATCCACGTAATCTTCTTCATATACCAACCAAAAGTGATCCGTTCAAGTCCCATGACAACAACACCGGCCGCACTACCCACGATGAGCATTGAGCCACCGACACCGGCACAGTAGGCGAGTAGCTGCCAAAAGATGCCGTCGACAGCCATGTCGCCGGCCTGAGCAATCGGATACATGCCCATGCTGCCCGCTACCAACGGCACGTTGTCGACAATGGAGGAGAGCACACCGATGATTCCCGTTACAGCATAGTGGTTGCCCTTGAAGACATCGTTGAGCGAACTGCCCAGTTTTTCCAGCACTCCGACTTCCTCGAGGCAGGCCACTGCCATGAGAATGCCTAGGAAGAAGAGGATGGTAGACATGTCTATGCGACTGAGGATGCTCGTTACGCGCTTGCTGAAGTGATCCTTACCGCCGTTATGTCGCTGCAGATGATGGTAGAACACTTCGGTCGTCGTCCACAGAACACCCAAGACGAGAAGGATTCCGACAAACGGCGGCAGATGAGTAATCGACTTGAACACGGGCACGAAGCAGAGTCCGCCCACTCCTATCAGAAAGATGGTCTTGCGTTGCTTGCTCCCAAAGTCGCCAGTTGCAACCGTCTCGCCAGCACCGTCGTCTGCGCTGCCAATACTGCCTTTCAGCATATATTGAAGGATAAACGCGGGAATCACCATTGAGACCAGCGACGGGATAAAGATTTCGCTGATGACTCCAGCAGCCGTAATCATACTGCCATTCCACAGCATAATTGTAGTAACGTCGCCGATGGGCGAGAACGCGCCTCCCGAGTTGGCAGCAATAATAATCAGCGCAGCATAGATCATCCGGTCGTTGTGATCGCGGATGAGTTTGCGGAGTATCATTATCATCACAATGCTCGTGGTGAGGTTGTCGAGAATGGCCGACAGAATGAACGTCATAAAGGCGATGCGCCACAGCAACGCACGCTTCGACCGGGTCTTCATAACATTCTTCACCCAGTTGAAACCACCGTTTTGGTCGACAATCTCCACGATAGTCATGGCTCCCATCAGAAAGAAGAGCGTCGTGGCCGTGTCGCCCAAATGGTCGGTAATCACCTTGTTGACAAACTGGGTCAGTCTGTCGCCCGTTCCCGTGAAGTCATGGTGCATCAGTTGGACAAAAGGTGCCGGATCCAGCATGTAGAGCGTCCAGCAGAAAACAAACATCAACAAGGCTACGGCAGCCTTGTTGACTTTGGTCAGGCTCTCCGTGGCTATGAGTGCATAGCCGATAACGAAGACTGCAATGATTGCAATTGTTAGTGTTGACATTACTGTTAGAACTTAATATTTGGCCGCAAAGATAATCAAAAGAGACCATTCGGGCTACGACGGCCGAGATATTTTTCGTCGTGCTACGGCTTTTTCGCCGAATAGTGGTACATTTGCAACCAATACAATCCACCTCCATCAATCCCAACCCACAAGTATGCAAGAGAATAAAAAGGAAGAGATAAAAGCACTCGTCGACAGGTTGAACCGCGCCTCGGATGCCTATTACAACGGACAGGGCGAACTGATGTCGGATCATGAATGGGACGAAGCTTTCGACAGACTGAAAAAGCTGGAGGAAGAAAACGGGTTCGTTCTTGCCAATTCGCCAACGGCCAACGTGGGCGCAGACCGGCTCACCGGACAAAAAGAGCCGCACGAGTTCCCGGCATTGTCATTGGCCAAGACCAAAAGCGCAGCCGATCTGGCAAAATGGGCAGACAGCCATCCCATTTGGCTATCGTGGAAGCTGGACGGATTGACACTTGTCGCTACCTATGATGCCGGCAGGCTGACCAAGGTCGTAACGCGCGGCGACGGACACACGGGCACCAACATCACCCACCTCGCGCCTGCCATCAGTGGGATATTGCCTAAGATAAAGTACAAAGGCCATGTGGTCATCCGCGGCGAAGCAGTCATCAGCTATCCCGATTTCGAGCGGTTCAACATTGAGAACGACGAGGAGTATGCCAATCCCCGTAACCTCGCGTCAGGCTCGCTGACACTTAAGGACATCAACGAGGTCAGACTGCGCCACATCCGCTGGATTCCGTTCACATTGGTCTATACCGAAGAGACAATAACCTCATGGGGCAGCCGGATGGACTTCCTCAAGGAAAACGGCTTCTCGCCTGTCGACCATGAACTGATCACCCTGCCGACAACCGACAATATCAATACCGTGATAGAAAAATGGACACAGCTCGTAACGGGAAAGACAAACGGCCGCCAGCGCTTCCCCTACCCTGTTGACGGACTCGTCATCGCCTACGACGACACGGAGTTTGCCGCGTCGGGTTCCGTAACCGGCCATCACGCCACCCGTGCCGGATACGCTTTCAAGTGGCAGGACGAGAGTGCAGACACTGAACTGGAACATATCGAATGGTCGTGTGCCGTCTCCGCCATCTCGCCCGTGGCCGTCTTCCGCCCTGTAGAACTCGAAGGAACAACAGTCAGGCGCGCAGGCCTCTGCAACATATCAGAGTGTGAACGGCTCGGAATAGGCGACAGAGGCACACGAATCTCCGTCATCAAGGCAAACAAGATCATCCCGAAAGTAATCAGCGTAAGGGAGCGTATCGGCACTCTCCATATCCCGGAGACTTGCCCAGTATGCAGCGCACCGACACGGATAGCCGAGAGCGAAACCGGTAGAACCCGAACGCTGCACTGCACCAATGCCGACTGCCCGGCCAAGCAGCTGAAGAAGTTTGCCCGATTCGTATCTAAGGAAGCCGTGAACGTAGACGGACTGTCGGAGCAGACACTACAGAAGCTGATCAATCTCGGATGGATAACCGAATACGCAGACATCTTTCACCTCTCGGAGCATGCTGCAGAACTCTCCCGGATGGATGGATTCGGCGACAAGAGCGTCCGAAACCTGCTCTCGTCCATAGAGAAAGCACGTAGCGTCGAAGCTCATCAACTGCTCTTTGCACTCAATATTCCCGAAATAGGCCGCGATGCCTGCACGCGCATATTATCAGTCTTCCCACTGAAAGAACTGACAGAAAGTTTCTCGCCAAAACACAGGCAACAAGACGAACTTCCGGCACAACCCTCTCTCTTTGCAGAAGAAAACCCAGCGGACAGACTCATCGGACAATTATCTGCCATTCCCGGAATAGGTCCCATTACCGGCAGCAAACTGGTCGGCTGGATGATGAACCCACGAAACTACGACATACTGCACAGGCTGATGGATGAACTGAACATCTCCCAATCGTCCGATGAGCCGAAAGGCTCGAAATGCGCAGGGATAACCTTTGTCGTAACAGGCGACGTACACCATTACAGGAACCGCGACGAACTGAAGAAGTATATCGAAAGCCAAGGCGGAAGGGTTGCCGGCAGCATCTCGAAATCTACCAACTATCTTATCAACAACGACCTGCAAAGCACGTCAGGTAAGAATCAAAAAGCGCAGGCTCTTTCCATTCCCATCATCTCAGAAGACGACTTCATACGGCAGTTTGTATCCGAATGAGCAAGACCGGTAATAAATCCGGCATGAGTCGGCAGACGATTCCGTTAAAGACACACATTTCTTTTTCTCCCTCATATACCTCCCGAAAGTTATTTTGTCTAACTTTCCGGGGGGTATTCACTTTTCTCACGCCTGAGCTTTCTTATTCCCCGATGCCATTGTGCCTTGAGGCGTTCTAAACCCAATACACCAAGAGACATTTTTACTCTTACACACACCACGCTATCATACTTCTTCCACATAGAACCTGATACGGATATAGCGGAAGACGCGATGAAGAACAGGCATGCCCGCCCCGGATACGCCCGACCGGTTGCTTGCAAACGCCCTGCCGACCACCGTCCGGTAACGACTTCCTCGGCAAAAGGGTCGTGGGTTTCTGCCGAAAGGGTATAGGGTTTCTATCGAAAGGGTATAGGGTTTCTGACGAAAGGGTATAGGGTTTCTATTGAAAGGGTATAGGGTTTCTGACGAAAAGGTATAGGGTTTTGAGCAGCAGGCGTGGGCTCTCCTGATTCCGGCAGAGGGATTCAGATGCCGAAAGCACAGAAATGGAGAGGCATAGGTTCGATGCTGTATTCTGACAGACGAATACAAAAAAGAGTGTGAAGTCTTGACACATTCCCCTATCAACAGGCGGTAGCGTGCCTCGTCTTGCAGCGACCTCATAAGACAAAAACGGCATTGACCTAACTGTATCAACTTCTCATTTCTTCTCCCCCGTATCAATCGATTCTGCTTTTTCTCCGCAGAGGTGCTGAGAATGTAGCTGAGATTCAGTACATGAAAACGGGGATAAAGGGCGACCACAATGCCATAAATATTGTTAATATAATCGCGCTGAAAATATGTCTTCATGGATTTTCTGTACTTTTGCGAGCAGAAACTTCCAACAGACTATAAGTTTTCGTCCTTCGTTTTCAGCGGGTGTATATCAGACTTACATACGGCTTCCGCACAAGGACATTACACAGTGGAAAGAGAAATATAACATCAATCATTTACATAGGTATGAAGAAAAACAAGTCTCTATGGTTGGCGGCTCTTGCTGCCACAGTACTTGCAAGTTGTAGCGGCGGGCAGCAAGGACTGCCTACCAGCAACGAGTTTCCCGTTATTACTATCGGGACATCCAACGCTCAATTGAAAGCCACCTACCCGGCAACCATTAAGGGTATTCAGGACGTAGAGGTGCGCCCCAAGGTCAGTGGCTTTATCACAAAGCTGAACGTACACGAGGGCGAAATGGTACGTGCAGGACAGGTGCTTTTTGTTGTCGACAACGAGGTCTACCAAGCTGCCGTCCGACAGGCACAGGCGCAAGTTAGTTCTGCACAAAGTGCCGTCAATCAAGCGCACGCAGGTGTTGTTCAGGCCAACGCAGCTCTTAATTCAGCCAACGCGCAGGCAGCTACTGCACGGTTGACCTACAGCAACAGCAAGAGCCTCTACAGCAACAAGGTGATAGGAGATTACGAACTCCAGACCGCTAAGAATGCCTACGAGACAGCCATGGCTTCCGTAAATCAGGCACAGAGTGGCGTCGCTTCGGCCAAGGCCGCCGTAAGACAGGCAGAGGCAGGTGTGAAGCAAGCACAGGCAGGCCTGGCAAGTGCCAAAGACAACCTCAGTTTCTGCTACGTGAAGAGTCCGGCATCAGGGTTTGTAGGCAATCTGCCCTATAAGGAAGGCGCGCTTGTCAGCCCATCATCTCCCCAGCCCGTTACAACGGTGAGCAATGTGTCGGTGATGGAAGTGTACTTCTCCATGACAGAGTCGGATATTCTCAAGCTCACCCGCAGCAATAACGGTCTCGGCAATGCCATCAAAGCATTTCCGAGCGTAAGTCTCCTGCTGGCCGATGGTTCTGTTTACAACCATGAGGGTCGCATTGTCAAAACCAGTGGAATCATTGATGCCTCCACAGGAACGGTCAGCGTGATTGCACGCTTCGCCAACCCCGAGCATCTGCTGAAGAGTGGCGGCAGCGGTCAGATAGTTATAGCGAAAAACAGCAGCAACGCGCTTCTCATTCCGCAGGAAGCCACTACGCAGGTACAGAACAAGACTTTCGTGTATGTCGTAGACAGCAAGAATAAAGTGCATTACACCGAAATCACCATCAACCCGCAGAACGATGGCATCAATTACATCGTTACAAGTGGGCTGAAGATGGGAGACCGAATTGTAACCAAAGGTCTGACAAGCCTTGAGGACGGCATGGAAATCAAACCGCTCACGCCCGCTGAATACGAAGCCAACATCAAGAAGGCGGAGAAACTCGGTGAAAGCCAAAGTTCCGCAGCCGGATTCATGAAAGCGATGAAGGGAAAGGACAAGTAGAGGTGATAGAGGTTGAATGGTCAGGTGATGAAGACTAACAATAAAACCATCAACACCTGACACCTCCAAATAACCAACCAAGTATTATGACATTTACGAATTTTATCAAGAGACCGGTGCTCTCGACCGTGATTTCCATTGTATTCGTGCTTCT
>CAUVFB010000082.1:0-6797 GCA_963551095.1 uncultured Prevotella sp.
TCGCTTGTAGATTATGAACGCCCCACGCAGACAGGTTGTTTGCGTGGGGCGTGTTGTTGTTGTGGAGGCACGGGGGTGGTTGGTTGTACTCTTCGCTTGCGGAGGACGCACGAGCCGTGCGTCCCTACGGTTAGCTGTGGTTTTTCGCGTGTGGTGAGGTGATGTTAATGGCCAATGACTGTGGTTTTTTGCTTGTGGTGGTGGGAGCTTTCGCTCGTTGTTCTGCTTGTTGCTGGGTTGTTGTTGGAATTATCAAAGCACTCGCGCTCATTAAATGCTGCGTATGCCGGAGACTTAACGATTTTTAAGCCGATGAAGGTGCAAAGGATACCTTAGATTCGTGGCGGATGGATAACTTTGCATCAGGATAAAGACAAAGAATATTTCATGGATTAAAAACGTATCACTATGATCATCAGACTGAAAAGAGCCTATGAGCCGGCCGATTCCGCCGACGGCTTCCGTATTCTCGTCGACCGATTGTGGCCGCGGGGACTCAGCAAGGAGAAAGCGGCGATAGACTTATGGGAGAAGAATGTCGCCCCGAGTAACGAGCTTCGGAAGTGGTTTGGGCACATTCCCGAACGCTTTCCCGAGTTTGTCGGCCGCTACAAGGCAGAGCTGGCTGCCAACCCGTCTTACGATGAGTTCCTTGACGAGGTGCGTCGGCACAATGTAGTAACTCTGCTCTATGCCGCCCACGATGCCGAGCACAATAATGCCGTAGTGCTTCGGGAGTTGCTGGAAAGCATATAGACTGACAATCTGGCGCGAATTACTGACAGAACGACTTCTTTTCAGTATTGGTATGCAGCTTGCATTACGGTTGGTGTAAACATTAAGAACCCATAAAACATAGGAGATTAAGATTATGTATAGAAATTCATGGTTACCGGAAGTGTTCAACGACTTCTTTTACAACAACAATATGCCGAAGGCAAACGCCACCGCACCGGCTATCAACGTCTTGGAATCGGCTAATGAATACACCGTTGAGCTGGCTGCTCCGGGACTCCGCAAGGAGGATTTCGCAGTGAGTATCAACAACGATGGCGACCTGACCATCAAGATGGAAAAGAAAGAAGAGAACAAGGATCAGGCTGCACACTATCTCCGCCGCGAGTTCTCGTACAGCAAGTATGAACAGACGCTTATTCTGCCGGACGATGTCGACAAGGAGAAGATTGGTGCGCAGATGAGCGAGGGTGTCCTTACCATCTCACTGCCGAAACTTCAGCAGAACGTGCAGAAGGCTGCCCGGCAGATAGAAGTAGGTTAAGGGATAGTTTCCACGGCGGAGTTTGCCAGTGGAGATGATTCCGAAAAGACAGAAGTTGAATGAGGATGTGTCAAAATGGGCACATCCTCTTTCTTATTCCCTGAAGTCATTGTGTCCCTGAGCCTTCTGAACCCAATACGCCGAGGGATTTTTTTATTCTTGCATACGCCATCCTATCATACTTCTTCCGTATAGAGCCTGATACGGATATAGCGGAAGACGCGATGAAGAACGGGCATATTCGCCCCCGAATACGCCCGACAGACTGCTGGCAGACACCCTGTCGACCACCGTCAGGTAACGACCTCGCCGGCAAAAGGGTCGTGGGTTTCCAGCAAAACCCTCGTGGGTTTTCGATAAAAGGGTATAGGGTTTTTCGGATGGCAGGTGTGGAGTAAAGAGGCACAGAGCCGAAGCTGTGGCCTGACAGACAAGTACAAAAGAGGGAGTGTGAAGTTTTGACACACTCCCTTTCTCTGTATGTATTCGGGCAAGAGATGTTCCGCTTGCCTATTTCTTGCTCTTCTCTGTTTCTTTCAGCATCTCTGCCGCCTTAGCAAGCAGTTTCTTTGAGAAAGTGCTATTGACGCGCTTTGAAAGCCGGTTGATTTCGTCGATGGCAAGCCTGCATTCGTTGCTGTCGAGCCGGCTGCTATGTTTGCAGAGGTCGTAGACGGTGGACACGTAGTACGACGTGGCTGTCGTGTTGGGATGCTTCTCTATCAGCCGGCACATGGCATTGAACTGAGAGAGCCATGTCGGGGCAGCCATCTTGCCAGCTGGAAGATACTTGCCGTCGATGTAATAGAGAGTGTTGCTCTGTTGGACGAGGCTGTCTATTTTGTCGGAATCCATGTTCTGATACTTCTCAAGCTGTTTCTCCGCACGTTCCACATCGGTCAGTGTTCCGAGTCGGTCGAAGTTCTGAAAGACGATTCCCCGGTGTTTCTTGTCGAAGTAGATGGAGGGATCTGAGTAGCGAGCAAAGGTTTTGCCTTTCTTCTCCCATCGGCTGGCCGGCCGTTCAGAATAGGACATAATCAATCGACCCCGAACATAACCGTCGGCAGGATTGCGGTCGTTGTCCCACTCCAAAGCATAGGCATAGCGGAATGTAGAGTCGGTAGGAGCGAAGAAGCACATCAGCGTTGAGTTGTCATACTTCTCGCCTACAATGACCGTTGGATGACCTACGAGAGTGAGGCTAGCGAGTCCGTTGTGATCACCGTCGGTCTGTCGGATGATGCTGTATGCGTCGCTTTCGTCTTTGTCGAAGGCATCCAACAGAGGTTGTATGCGCTGCTTGTCCTTTCCTTTCAGTGTAAAGGTGTAAGAAGCGAGATATTTGTCGTACTTCCCGTTACGGCTGTTGTAGCCTTTCATCATGTTGGTGTTCACTTTGTTTTCTTTGATAAACAGCCTGAAGGCTTTCTCCAAATGCGACTGTGCCGAGGCTGCGATGGGCACTGCTGTCGTGAGTAGGGTAGCGAGTGCGATAACTGTTGTTTTCTTCATAATGCAATGATATTTGTGAGTTCTGTATTGGGTTCTGTGCAGCTGATGCTTCCGTCTTCGTTATAGACAACCTGAAGGCCTTGCGACTGGATGGTAGCAACGATTGTCTCGGCTTGTGCCTGGGCTATAGTAGCAGCGATTTCGCGGTACTGCTGCTCTATAAGCTCGTATTGTCCGTGGGGAGGAAGTGTGCTGGTAGGGAGCCTTCCAGTCGTGTGGCGCGGTTTCGGCAAAGACGGTCTTGCAGCGACTGGCTGTATCTTTGGGGAGAAAGGAATGTGCGGCAGGCGTTTGTCTTTCCGCACTGATGAAGTCTTGTGCGTTCCGTGCTTGTCGGCATTTATCCTGACAGATGGGCGAACAGTAACGTCTGCGACTACGGGGGCGACGGAAGGCGCAGGGCGGAGCAATATAGCGGTAATGCCGACAGCAAATAGCAGGACGGCCGCAGCCACCCAATAACGACGATGGATGGCGGTGTGCGTTCCGTCAACTGAACCAGTCGGTTGCAGAAGTGCATCGTCTTTCAGTCCCCAGTCGAAGTAGGCAAACATTTCCCGATACGCATCCCATTCTTCGGGAATGTCCCGTGCTGTCCGGAAATAGTCGGTCAGAAGTTGTTCCTCCCCGATGTCCGTCTGCCCATCCATGAAGCGACGGAGCAGCGTTTCTATGGTTTTACGCGAATAAACTGTCATTTCCGATTTCTCCTTTTAATTTCTTCGAGCAACTGCCTCCGTGCCTTGGACAGCAGCGTATTGACCGATGCAGGTGTAATGCCCAATATGTGAGCGATATCCTGGGTTGTCCGATGCTCAGCCTGCCGCATATATAAGATGGTATGTTCGGTTTTGGGCAGGCTATGGAGCCGTTCCGACAGCCACAGCATATCTTCCTGTTCTTCGAGCTGGCTTTCCGGATTCTCCCTTGTGGCGGTTAGCTGTTGCAGCGAGAGCTTGTCCAATGACATGTTGGTCGGTCTCCGCCATTCGTTGACGAGTAGATTGTGTGCTATTCTCGCTGCGAGGGCTTCCGGCGAGCGAATTTTGCCGAGGTTGCCGCGCAGCTGCCATAGTCTGAGCATCACGTTTTGGGCGATATCCTCGGCAGTATCGGGTGCAGCTCCCATCCTCATGCAAATACCTTGGGCTGTCTGCCGGAGTGTGGGGGAGATCCGGGCGAATTCATTTTCTTCCATGCTCGTTGTCAGCTTGTCTGCTATTAAGACAATCGGTCGGGCATATGTTCAATTTGATTTAACGTTCTTTATGATGGAGGCCAGTATTCCTCAGAATCTTTTGGGATGTTTCACAGATATCGCATGATACTTCATAGATGAAAATCTTATTGCATTTTTCTTGCAGTTTTAATTCTTTTCTGTATCTTTGCAACGCTTTGAATATGAATGCTCGAGCTGACAGCTAACCTGCAAGACAAGCGTGGCTCGACGTAAATCTAACGGAAATTAAATCTCTAACCATACGATGAAAATTAGAAGAATTACTCTCTTAGTGCTTCTTATGCTGGGGCTTACGGCCATGGCACAGAAGATGCCGGTTCATTTTAGTGTACAACAAAAACAGACAAGCCCTTCCGAAGTAGAAGTCATCTTCACTGGGAAGATCGACAAGGGATGGCATGTTTACTCTACAGGATTGCCTGCTGATGGTCCTACCTCTGCCACTCTGCACACAGAGAAGGCCGAAGGCGCACAACCGGTGGGAAAACTCACTCCCCGTGGACGCGAACTCAACGTTGATGATAATATCTTCGGCATGAAGCTGAGATACTTTGAGAATAGCGTCAGCTTCATTCAGAAATATAAGATTACCGGAAAGACCTACAATATAAAAGGGTATTTAGAGTATGGAGCCTGCAACGACGAAATGTGTATGCCTCCGACATCGGTTGACTTCAGCTACAAGGGAAACGGGCCGGCAGATGCTCCGCAACCCACAGAGACGACGGCAGACGATGCTGCAACCACCTCGCCCGACGGAGCTACTGCCGACACAGCTACAACAGCCCTTACCGACACGGCCGCGGCTGCCATCACTACCGACACGGCCGGCATGGCTTCAGGAAGCGACCTGTGGAAGCCCGTTATCAAGGAGTTGAAAGCTTTCGATAACGGAAAGACAACCGAAAACACCTCCCTTTGGTACATCTTCCTGATGGGTATTATAGGTGGCCTGCTTGCTTTGCTCACCCCTTGCGTATGGCCTATTATCCCGATGACGGTCAGCTTCTTCCTCAAGCGCGCTAAGGACGATAAGAAGAAGGGCATCCGCGATGCCATCACCTACGGCATTTCGATTATCGTTATCTACATGGCACTCGCGCTGATCGTTACCGCCATCTTCGGACCGAACAAACTCAACGCATTGGCAACCAATGCTCCGTTCAATATCTTCTTCTTCCTGCTGCTCGTAGTCTTTGCTTTCAGTTTCTTCGGATGGTTCGAATTACGCCTGCCTTCGTCTTGGGGAAATGCCGTAGACAGCAAGGCTGCATCGACAACAGGTTTGCTTTCCATCTTCCTGATGGCATTTACGCTCTCTCTTGTCAGCTTCTCCTGCACTGCACCGGTCATCGGTCTGCTGCTTGTTCAGGCTGCAACCAGTGGCGACTGGGTGGCACCGGCTATCGGAATGTTCGGTTTCGCATTGGCATTAGCTCTCCCGTTCTCACTCTTCGCTCTCTTCCCGACATGGCTGAAGCAGGCTCCGAAGTCGGGATCTTGGATGAATATGATTAAGGTAGTGCTCGGTTTCATAGAATTGGCATTTGCCTTAAAATTCCTTTCTGTTGCTGACCTCGCCTACGGATGGCACATTCTCGACCGTGAGACTTTCCTTGCACTGTGGATAGCTATGTTCGGGCTATTAGGATTCTATTTGATTGGATGGCTGAAATTCCCACACGACGATGTCGAGCAGAAAGCAATGCCCGTCCCGGCAATCATGTTGGGTATGATTAGTTTGGCGTTCACCGTCTATATGATTCCCGGACTGTGGGGCGCACCTTGTAAAGCTGTCAGTGCGTTTGCGCCGCCAATGTATACACAAGACTTCAATCTCGACACAAAGACCATCGAGGCGAAATATACGAATTACGAAGAAGGCATGCGTGCGGCAGCACAGTCAGGAAAGCCCGTCATGCTCGACTTCACAGGCTTCGGTTGCGTGAACTGCCGAAAGATGGAGGGAGCTGTATGGACAGACCCACAGGTGGCAGATAAGCTGACGAAAGACTACATCCTCATCTCACTCTATGTTGATGACAAAACTCCACTAAAAGAACCCATTACCGTCAAGGCTTCCAACGGAGCACCCCGTACTCTCAGAACCGTTGGCGATAAGTGGAGTTATTTGGAAGAAACAAAGTTCGGATATATGGCGCAGCCGTTCTACGTAACGCTCGACAATAACGGAAACCCTTTGAGCGGTAGCTTTGTATACAAGGAAGACATTCCCGGTTTCCTGGACTTCCTCAACAAAGGTATTGAAAATTACAAGAAAAACTCATAAATATTGCCCCTCAACAATGTTGCAAAACAAGGTTGAGGGGCCTTTTTTTCCCTTTTCGGCAAGGGGCGGAATGCCGGAATTGCCGGCCTACGGCGTTACATTTCCGCCGCCCTCTTCGGGCTTCTTCCCCTCCTCGGGCTTGTTCTTCACCTTTTTCTCGCCCGTCCACTCGACCCAGCGAATTTTGTCCTTCACTAATGAGCGGGTGGCCACCTTGTTGTTCTGCGTGCGTGTTACCTCCGGAATGAAGCGCACACGCACACCCTCGATCATCTTCGCCGAAACCTCCTCGGCGGTCTTGACACCCGGTGCAGAGTTGATTGTGTAATAAAACGTGCCCATACCGGAGAGTTTCACTGTGCGCCCCTCGGCCATAAAGTCGGCCAGCACGCTGCCCAAATCCTTGAGCACCGCATACGTATCACCGCGGCTGACGGTCGAGATGCGCGACAATCGGTCGGCCACCTCATCCG
>CAUVFB010000083.1:0-6766 GCA_963551095.1 uncultured Prevotella sp.
CGATAGTTTTCGGGATGAATACCTTGTTTCATTGTCTGTTTATGATAATTTGTTAGAGTTCCGAACTTTAGTAAAGGGATTCAGAGATGCCGGAAGCATAGAAGTAAACGAACACAGACGCAGAAACCGTATCGGGCAGGTGCAGAACTAAAAAGGAGAATGCGCCTGTTTGAGACGCATCCTCCTCAGACTTTGTAGGCTATACAGTTCAGACTCTTAGGTCTATAAGACCAAGAGGTCTGAGAGGGGCTGATTCACTTTTACGCTTTGGGGTTTCTCATCTTTTTACCTTCAGTACTGCAGCTCCCGTTCTGCCACTGTATTCCGCAGCGTAGGCACATTGAGCTGTGCAGGTGCCTGTTTGGTAATCGCCTTCGCGGTCGACATTGTATTCAGTCTCTACTACGTGCGTACCCTTTGGCATCATGTCGAAGTAGAAGTTGGTCGTGTAGTCTTTCGGTGCAATGTAATATCCCCAGTGGTATCCGCTCAGTTGGTGGAGCGGTTCAAGGCAGGCAGCACGCTTGTCGATGAGCTGAACAAAGTCGTAATCGCGGTCGGCTTTCACCGTCAGTCGAACGATGACCTTGTCGCCAACCTTCAATGATGTCGTCGGCTTACCATTCCTGTCAAGTATTTCCCGCTTGACGGTCAGGCCGGAAGCGGCATTTGAAATCTCTGTTGATGGTTGGAAGAACTGTGCGTATACTGCGCCCCAGCTTGTTCCTGTACTTGTTTTCTGTATCATCAGTTCGTGTTTCTCAGCAGGAAGGATGTTTACGGGCTGTGTTGCCTTTACATATCCAATACCGGCTGTAGCCTGAGAGAGTTGCAATGATTTGCCGTCCAATGTCAGGCTCGACTCCTCACCATTGTCCATCGTCCAGTCTCCGTTGTTCATAAATGCCCAGATGGCATCAATAGAGTTTACGGGAGTATCCCATGCCTGTGTGCGCTTTTTCTGGAGCAGCCAGCGTTGCATCTCGGTCAGCGTTTTACCGTCGGTCGGGGCAATGGTCTTTACGGCTTCGATGGCAGCTACTTGCGAAGGAATCCTGTAGTCGCGCCAGCTGTAGTAGGCGTTGCGTGAGTCGAAGTAGCGTCCTGTCTCCTCCTTGTAAACAGTATATTCCTTGATACTCTGAAGATATTCCTTTGCTTTTCCCACTTTATTGTATTGCATGAGAATCACGGCAGTGTTCGCCTTTCCATAAATGGTGAGGTTGACTGGTTTCTTTTCCAGCAGATTGAGAAGGTATGTCTTATCGGCCGTTTCGGCTCTCCCGGCAAGTGCGCTGATATAAAGGTAGTCGCAAAGTTCGTCGGACGGATAAAGATCCTTCCATCCTTTCTTTTCCAACCTCTTCATTTCCTTTACTTCTTCGGCCACTTTCCTGTCGAGGAAGCGGAATGTCGACTTCAGCAGCGAGCTTGTCTGGCTATCCTCATGGCCGATCAGCGCATTCAGTCGAACCAACGATTTGGCAACATAGACCGTCATATACAGACTGCCCTTCATTCCCTGCCACCACGAGAACGAGCCGTCTGCATTCTGTAACTTCTGCAGTTCGTTGAGCGCAGTGGTGAGATGGTTCTGCAACTGATTCTCGTCGAAATAGCGTACAAGCATCTGCTTCTGTTCGCTCTCGTTGTGTGCGTCAGCCACCCATGGTGTTTCGTTGAGCGTCAGAGACTTCAAATCCTGATCTTTCTCGAGTGCTGACATCATCGATGTTTCGTTGCCTTTCTCCTTCTTCCACTGTTCGATGGTAGCACGGATTCTTGGTGAACTGGTGATAATCCATTTGCCGAGCATATTTGTGAAGTAAGCGGCAGCCAATCCAATGGCATTCTTGTTGGTCAGGTCAGCTACATAAGGCAACGCCTGTATCATCAACCAGTTCGGATTGTTGGTATATTCCACCGTCAGACGCTGGTGTGTCGTATTTTTCGGGAAGAGTTGGTTCAGTTCAATCGTCTTTGTGCCCGGTTGCGTCTGTGTGAACGGGTAGCTATTGGTAACGTATTCGCTGTTGGGGAGTACGGGCAGATAGTGCTGTTCGCCGTCCGAATAGTCATTGCCAACAGCTGTAATGCGCGCAATGAGCATCGATTCGTAGAGCGTAGCCGACTTGTCCGACAATATGTCTGTCAGCGAGAATGTAGCCGACGAGGTGGCGTTAGGAGGCAAGCTGTAATCTTTCGTCTCGCTGTAAATCACCTTTTCCGTTGCAGGAGCTACGAGTTCAAGTGTCGCCTTACCCGTTACATCCTTGTCGGAAGTATTGATAATGCGCGTAGAAACGGTAGCCTTGTCGCCCTGACGCACGAAACGCGGCAGGTTGGGCTGCACCATTACGGTCTTCTTGGCTATAGCTTCGCCCTCCAAATACCCCGTATTGATATCCTTGTCGTGGGCAATGCTCATGAACTTCCACGTTGTCAGGCTCTCCGGCAACGTAAACTTAATGCTGATATTTCCCTGTCCATCGGCTATGAGCTGTGGGTAGAAGAACGCTGTTTCGTTGAGATTTTCACGCAACTGAACTCCTTTGGGCTTGTTGTCTTGGGGAGTTTCACTCTTTGGCGCTGCGTTCATTTCATTGTAGCCGGTTACAACGACTTCGTTGAGGTCACCGCTTTCTGCAGCAATCCCTGACAGACGGCCTTCCAAAGCAAAAGCAGTGGCTTCTTTCTCCATATCAGCCGCCCCTCTTACCATCAGCCTTCGACTGCCATATCCGCCCCAATAGCTGAATACTTGGGTAAAGTGGCGGTTGAATGCAGCAAAATTCAAGACTTTTACACTGGTATGACTGTATTCTGCTGTGTTGTAGATGTTGTTCGTATATTGGAATCGGAAACCTCCCCACCGGCACGATGGCAGATTGCGCAGAAAGTTGGGAGCAAACGACCATGAGTGTGCGGCAATCTGATCAAGACTCTTATCGTAGAGTGTTGCCATCAGCTGTGCGTTGGCAGGCTTCCCGTCGGGTCGCTTTATGTTGACCGTCCACTCTTCCTGTTGTCCTGGTTTCAGTCGATCGCGGAAAGTTTTCCACGTTACGTTCAGTTCCTTTACAGGCAGAGGCTTGGTTATGTCAAATGCCGTTTGGTGGAGTTTGCCATCCTTGACCCATGCAAAGGTGAGGTGAAGTCCGTCTCCGTATTCTGGCTTATAGGTGTATTTGAAAGTTCTGATAGCGTTGCTGTGGTCGAACGCTCCTGTCTCGATGATTCGTTTATCGTCATAAACTGTATAGAAAACGTGTACATCCTTGTTCGAAGACCCCACTTGTATGTACACAGGTTTGCCGTCGCGTGGGAAAGCCTCGGCACTTCTGTAGAACCATTCGTCTGTCTCAACGACGGGTTGCTTGTCATTCAGCGAGAAGAGTACAACATCCGTGTCGAGTGTATCGGTTCCGCAGATAGCATGGAAGTGGTATTTTCCCGACGGAAGCTGGTACAGCTTGACACTTTGGTTGGCTGCCACAGTGGTGTAGTTCTTGTATTCAGTCTTTGCTAGATAGTCTTTGTAAGGGAGGATGGCATACTTCACCATTCCGTCAATGGGCTGACCTGCCGCGTTGAGATAGCTGAATTTTACTTCCCGAAGTTCGTCGGCCAGTTTCTTTTGAGGAAGGTCAGAGATAAGTACAGTGGCTTTGCTGCCCAACGGAAGCGACAGACTTCCCTCTTGTGTCTCGCCTGCTACATCTGTAACGGCAGCTTCGATATTGAAGTTGTAATAGTAGGTGCGGTCGTCATCGGGGAATATAAGTGGAACAGTAGCTTCGAAATTTCCATCGGCATCAGTTGTAATGCTGTCGCTGAACTCGTAGTTGTCATTATCAGCATACCATCCACACCACCATGACACGCGTCGTGAAATCCTGTAAGCGACCTTTGCGCCCTGCACAGGTTCTCCGGCGTAGGTCTTAGCGTGGCCTTTTACCTTAATGGTGTCGCCCGGGGCGTACTTCTCCTTATATTCATCGAACGATACTTCGAAGGTCGGACGCTTATATTCTTCCACTCGGAAACTGGCAGAACCATCAGCCTCTGTTTCGTCTTCGATGTCGAAGCTGCCCGTCAGTCCGCTTGTCGGCAACTCGAAATCGGCAGACGCCGTACCGAAAACATCGGTGGTTACCTCCTTTTCTGCAATGCGTTCGTAGTTGGCATCCCGCAGGATGAGCTTGAAAGTCTTGCCCTCTACCGCTTTCGTTACATCATAATTCTGATGGTAAACGATCACTGCTGCGTGTACAGTCTGCCCCGGACGATAGATGCTTCGGTCGGTATAGATTCGGCTGACATCTTTGTCGGTGTCGGGAGTGTAGCTCGAGTATTCGTTCCACATTTCTTGGTTGGGGCATGCCTTGTCCTTGCTGGTATAGGCATACACGTCGTCGGGTTGTTCTCCTTTGAAGAAAGCTTCGCCGGCCTTGTTGGTAGTGAGTGTTCTGAAGGTCTTCTTGTCTTTATAATAATCTTCGAACGTCAGTACAATCTTTGCATCGGCAATGGGTTGTCCTGTTGTTGCGTTGACTACGGCATAGTGTCTTGTCTTGTTGGGCTGTGTTTCTGTAAGAACGTATATGTCGGTAACGAATTGCAATGCGTATT
The DNA here is from genome assembly GCA_963551095.1 of uncultured Prevotella sp. Taxonomy (GTDB): domain Bacteria; phylum Bacteroidota; class Bacteroidia; order Bacteroidales; family Bacteroidaceae; genus Prevotella. The sequence goes on from CAUVFB010000083.1 coordinate 4,633, forward strand.
GCGTCTTGATTCCAGGAGTGGATGAAGAGAATTCCATCAAATAGACTCCGGCCTGCAATGCAGGGATGGTCAGCGAGTCCTTAACAATATCATAGGGTTCGTGGCCTCGGTAGTTACGAATCAGTATCTGCTTGGTTGATGCGATGCAGGACTGCTTTATCTTGGGCAGATCTCTTTCGTTGTTGGGCTTCTAGTCTGTGTTTCCGGGCAGACTGGTGCGGGTGATGGTCAGCTTTAGATCGTTGATGTTCCGCGTTTGGATATCCTTGAGTGTGGCAGTCTTTCCCGTCAGCATTACGACAGGTTTGTCATTTACGCTGAACATGGGTGCCGTCAGTTTTTTGCGCTCGTTTTCTAGACTCTTAATAGCTTCCCAGTCGGACCATCGTTCCAAAGCCTTGTCGATGAAATTGATCTTCTCCTTTGCTGTTGCCTTTCCGGAGTTGAGCATTCTATATTGAGCGAGGGCTATCTCACCACTGATGGGCATATCGGCATAGCGGCTGAGCAGCGAGTCAAGCGTGGCTGCATACTTGTCCTTTTCTTTCTCTTGTCGCGAGGAATAACGGTGTATTGCGTTTTGTAAGGCTGCGTAGCAGGCTGCCTCACGATTGCCTTTGGCGGAATAAAACTTGTCGAGCAAGTCGTATTGGTCAGATTCCATGGCAATGACATGCAGGAGGTCGTTGTTGAAAATCCTGTCGTCGGTTCCTTGCGTAATCAGTGGTTGGAAAATCGTATACTGATGTTGCGCCAACAATTCCGGGTCGGCAAGTGACTTGGCGACGTAATCTGTCGTGTCGGGCTCAGCTTCTTCTGAACAGCTGTTATACTGTTGTGCGACCTTTGTCAGTGTGCAATAATAAACGGCTGCCAAGACCTTGTTTTCTTTCTCGGCTTCTGTTGCCTGTTGTTTCAGTTGTGCATACCGGCCGGGGATGGAGTCCGACGAGATGTTTGCCCACAGGCTGGTAATCTTCAGTTCGGCAGCAAGCAGGTTTCCGTACGACTTTTCCTTGCGCGCCTTGGCTGTGATGCTTTCCAGCCGCTTGATCTGTGTACGTGGCTGGTCTTTTCCTCCGGCTTCTTTCACTTGTTTCCACAAGTCAGAGTAGCTTTGTGCCTGCGATGATAGTGGCAGTGTGAGTGTCATAAGCAGTAGCAGAATGATTTTTTTCATTATTTTTTCTTTTATGGGTTTGCTTGTCATTATTGTCTGAATAGGTTTGATTTGCAGGGCAAAGATAGTGATTTTACGCAACAAAGTGTTCTTTCCGCTTCGCATTATAGGAAAATTAAGGCCATTTGAGTATCTTTGCGGTCATAGAAACGATTATACAATTCACCCATCCCGATGATGTACTTCCTTGCCGCTATGGCTGTTTTGACAGCCGCATTAACCGTTGTTGCTGTTGCCAAACATATGCGCATGCTGCACGAACAGCGTCCGCAGCATCGTCCGTTGCGCGATCCTCGTCCGATTGACAGGGTCTTTGCAGAGAGCAATTATGTGGATGGCGAACTGATTTGTCGCCCAGGCTATCTGCATCTGACGCTGACTTGCGTAACGGAGACTGACGAGAAAGACTACGAAGTGTTTGTTGGTTATGCCAAGACAGATGCTGGGCACGACGGTCGCGTTGTCGTCTGCAATGCTGCGAACGAACGAATAGGGTGGATTTCCGGTCAGCGACAGTTGTATGGTTGGTTGCTGACTGTTCGTCGGAGTCCGCTTTATGGGGTCGTCAGCTATTCTCCTGAGCGTGGAGGAAGAGGCGAAGTATGTGTCAGAGTTGATACCGGCGATCCAAAGCAAGGAAATCGGGTAGAAGTACTCCCCTTTCCAGTCGGTTTCGTCGAGACGAGAGTTGATGAACCGTCAGGCGAGTAAATCGCTCCAACCAACCCATCCTAACTTTCCAAATCGTTTTCTTTCATCTTTTATTTGATCCGATTTGTAGGATTTCTGTGCCTCCCCGGACATACTCCTCTTCGTCCCGTCGTTTGTCGTGGTGTTTGCAGCGGTGTTGCCTTTTACAAATGCTTTGTAGTGGCGGATGTTGCAAGTCTCTTTTTCTTATTTAACGTGAGTTCGACGAATTCAGAACAATGCAAGCTGTGTATCAATAGTCCT
>CAUVFB010000084.1:0-6717 GCA_963551095.1 uncultured Prevotella sp.
TGACAAAATTACGAAATAAACTCGTCATAGCTGAAAAAAGAAACCGAAAAGTTTGTCTGTCTCTTGAAAAGTAAGTAATTTTGCAACGCAATTGCAGAACCGGGATGTAGTTCAGTAGGTAGAATGCTGGTCTGGGGGACCAGTGGTCGGGCGTTCGAGTCGCCTCATCCCGACAGAATCGAAGTGGAAAGGGGCTGGTGATCAGCCCCCTTTGCTTTGTCGGGGGTCAGGAAGTCGGCAAAAGGTCGGTGATATCTGACTTTTACTTTATTGGATAGTTCAATCGGGCATTTCACTCAAAGTTTAGAAATGCCTAAAAAAGTTTTTCTTCTAAGAGGAGGCAGACGGCAATTGATGAGATTGTGGGCTGGAAGACTCCGAGGTTTCATCAGGCTTCGGTATGCTATGTGTCGCTGTCGGCGTTTGACCCGACGAGAGATAAGTTCCACATTAAAAAGTTTATGCTTAACCATATCAAAGTATTGTTGGATTACCGGGGCGTGCTGTAGGATTTCTCCCGTCGGTTGATTTTGGGCTTTTGGCTTTGAAGTTTGCCCTTTACTAAAGTTCAAAACCTCAAAGCTCAATGTTTAAAGCTCTCGGGTGCCGGGCGGAGATAATACGTCAGACTTTTCATTGTGTAAAACTTTATTTGGTTTCTGCCCCTTCGTCTCCGTCCTTGGTTTTTTTGTTCTGCGGGCGGAGCGTTTTTCGGTTCCGGTGAAGTTTGCACCTCAATACTGCGGGGTCTGCACCTCGAATGGGCGAGGTCCAGGCCTCTCACAGCGCGGTGTATCCGCTCTCGGTGTAAGGTGGCGGTGATGACGCGGTTGAGGGGCTGCCCGTCGAATGTGCAGCGGGTGTTCTGCAGGTTCGCCCGCAGCCGTCCGCTGCGCCTTTATCGGATTCTATGCGTGAAAAAGATCATTGAGCTGTGCATGTAAGATAGAATGTGTCCCTTTATCATATCTCCCTCACCGTACAGTCGGGGGAAATATGACGTGATGAGCTCCGGGCTTGCAGAGCACGGCTTGCCGGACTTCCAGGACTGATGGCTGTACGACAGAACATGATGGGATTCCCAACGCTTCGCAAAATGCCCCTCACAGACCGGTATGATTCCCCTTCCAACAAAAAGAAAGAAAAAACTGGGTTTGTTTTGGCTTCTACGAAATCTTTATTATATTTGCATCCGAAAATTTGAGCCTTGGATGAGCAGAAAGCTATATACGGGCTTGCCGGTAAGAAAGCAAAGAGACAAACCACTCCGGAGACCGAAGATCATGTTGCCTTAAATACCCCGAACATAAGGAACATTAAATCTAAAGCATCAACAGACAGAATCAAAACCTAAAACGATATGCAAAACAAAACAACTTGTCTTCATGACAGACATGTAAAGCTGGGGGCGTTAATGTCGCCTTTCGCAGGATACGACATGCCCATCCAGTACACCGACATTACAAATGAGCACAACGCAGTACGGCAGCATTGCGGAGTATTTGATGTATCACATATGGGTGAGGTTATCGTCTCAGGACCAGAAGCAGAGAAGTACGTCAACTATGTCTTCACCAACGACTTCACAGGCGTTCCGGCCGGAAAGGTTCTCTACGGAATGTTCTGCTATCCGGATGGAGGCGTCGTCGACGATACTTGCATCAGCAGACTTGATTCCGACCGATTTCTGATGACTATCAACGCCTCCAATATCGAGAAGGACGTGGCCTGGTTTAAGGAGAATGCAAAAGGCTTCGACGTAGTGCTCGACCACAAAAGCGAATACTATGGACAACTGGCTGTACAGGGACCGGAAGCAGAGACAAAGGTACAGGAGTTCTTGGGTATCAAGTGCGACGACCTGAAGTTCTACGAAGTGAAAACCGTAGAGATGTCCGGCGAAACCATCATCATTTCGCGCACAGGCTATACGGGCGAGGACGGATTCGAAATATACGGTTCTCACAAGTTCATCATCGACTGTTGGGACAAACTTCTAACCGGTGGCGTTACCCCATGCGGACTTGGATGCCGCGACACACTGCGTTTCGAGGCAGGTCTTCCCCTCTATGGCGACGAGCTGACCGATAAGATCAGTCCCGTAATGGCCGGGTTCTCCATGTTTGTCAAGTTCGACAAGGAAAAGTTTATCGGTAAGGACGCACTGTGGAAACAGAAGTCTGAAGGCGTTACACAACGGCTTCGCGGCATTGAACTTGACGGAAACGCCATTCCGCGGCATGGCTATAAAATCTTGAAAGACGGTAAGGAAGTCGGCGAAGTTACTACAGGCTACCGACTTATTTCTGTTGAGAAGAGTTGTGCGGTGGCTCTCGTGGATGCCGACATCAAGATAGGCGACCGCGTAGAAGTGCAGATCCGCAAAAAAACTTTCCCCGGCACCATCGTCAAGAAGAAGTTCTACGAAACAAAATACAAGAAATAAAGCAGGTCGCAGATGCTGAATGGCAACTCCGACACCATCATATTATACACACGATATTATCCGAACTATCAAAAGAAAACAATATTATGGCAAAAGTAATTGAAGGACTCTACTACTCAGAGTCGCACGAGTATGTAAGAATAGAAGGCGAAATGGCTTACATAGGCATTACCGATTATGCACAACATGCACTTGGTAATGTCGTCTATGTGGACATGCCCGATGCCGACGACGAATTTGAGAAAGAAGAGGGCTTCGGTGCCGTCGAAAGCGTAAAGGCAGCTTCCGACCTCAATGCTCCTGTATCCATCAAGGTCATCGAAGCGAATGAAGCCCTCGAAGACGAGCCGGAACTGCTCAATAAGGATGCTTACGCAAACTGGATTATCAAGGTAGAACTGACCGACAAGTCGCAGCTCAACAGCCTGATGAATGCCAAGGCATACGAAGAGTTCTGTGCACAATAAACAACTCCGTATATACTACACATAATTCTATGCCTCTTTACCTGCTTTCTTCGTACGAAGCGCAGGCGAAGAGGTTTTAAGAAGAACCCTATCTTACATGACGGAAAAGATGAACTACAAATATTTTCCACACACAGAGGTGGAGATTCAGCAGATGCTCGACAAGATCGGTGCCGAGAGGATGGAGGATCTCTTTGCTGAAATCCCTGAAGAGCTTCGCTACAGAGACGAATACGATATTCCGAAAGCTAAGAGCGAGATGGAAATCAGGTCGTTCTTCAACTCGCTCGGCGACAAGAACAAGCAGCTGACCTGCTTTGCCGGCGCCGGAGTCTACGACCATTACACTCCGAGCATCATCCCTTACCTCATCGAACGTTCCGAGTTTTTAACCTCATATACTCCCTATCAAGCTGAAATCTCACAGGGAACACTACACTATATCTTTGAATTCCAAAGCATGATGACGGAACTAACAGGTATGGACATTTCCAATGCATCCATGTACGACGGTGCAACGGCTACTGCCGAAGCCATGCTGATGGCGTTCAATGCCAGTCATAAAGCCGACACCGTGGCGTATTCAGAGACCATCGACCCCAAAATCATTGAAGTCCTCAAGACATACGCTCACTTTCATGGCATCAAACTCACAGCGATAAAAGCTGAAAACGGAATCACCTCCGCACAGAACCTGAACGAACAGCTTGCTACTGAGAAGATTGCAGGTGTTATTGTACAACAACCCAACTATTACGGCATCGTAGAAGATTTCACAGACTTTGCTGATACTTGCCATAAACACAAGTCGTTATTCGTTGTCAATACCATGGCATCCGCTCTTTCACAGTTGAAAACCCCAAGGGAATGGGATGCAGACGTTGCCGTTGGCGACGTGCAAAGTCTCGGCCTGCCTATGGCCTTCGGGGGACCGTATGCCGGATATATGTGTTGCACCGAGAAGCAAATGAGAAAGCTGCCTGGACGCATTGTCGGTAAGACTAAGGACAGCCGTGGCCAACGTGCCTTTGTACTCACTTTGCAAGCTCGTGAACAGCATATCCGCCGTCAAAAGGCAACCTCTAACATTTGCTCTAACCAAAGTTTGATAACGCTCTTCGTTACTATCTACCTATCGGTTATGGGCAAAGAAGGTGTAAAGGAAGTAGCACAAGTCAGCTATGATGGCGCCCACTATCTCTGCGAAGAGTTGCTGAAGACCGGCAAAGCCACTCTCGTCTACAATCAGCCCTTCTTCAATGAGTTTCTAGTTCGTATTGACCATCGTGACGAGTTCTACAACAAAGCTGTCGAAGCTGGTATTCTTCCTGGTGTAAAGGTTGGCGAAGACCAATTGCTCATAGCCGTAACAGAGAAACGTACCCGAGAAGAGGCCGACAGACTCGTACAACTCCTTTAATATTTCATATAGTTTCCTGACAAAAACTCCCAACTTTTCCCAAAAGGAGCTGCCCCAAACAAACAGAAGTAAGATAATGAACAACAAATTATACGGTAATCTGATATTCGAACTGTCGCGTCCGGGACGCAGAGGCTACAGTCTGCCTATGAATACATTCGAACATCATGAGATACCAAGCAACATCAAGCGTGCCAATGACGCCGCTCTCCCCGAATGCGACGAATTGACGGTCGTCAGACACTATACCAATCATAGCGGAAACAACTTCGGTGTAGACAATGGATTCTACCCGCTCGGCTCTTGTACGATGAAGTATAATCCTGTCATCAACGAAGAGATTGCCGCCCTACCCGCCTTCAACAACATTCATCCGTTGCAGCCCGAATGTACGGTGCAGGGAGCATTGGAGGTTGAATACAATCTGCAAAGGGCATTATCAGCCCTGACTGGATTGGCAGACTTCACCCTCAACCCATACGCCGGCGCACATGGAGAGCTGACCGGCTTGATGATTATGTACTCATACCATCTGAGTCGTGGTGAGAAGAAACGCCGGAAAGTCATTGTCCCCGACTCTGCTCATGGCACCAACCCTGCATCTGCAGCTGTTTGTGGACTTGAAATAGTGGAAGTAAAGAGCACTTCAGAGGGGTTAGTAGACGTGGAAGACCTTAAACCCCTACTTGGCGATGATATTGCCGGTATGATGATGACCAATCCCAACACCTTGGGACTCTTTGAAAAGGAAATTCCCGAAATTGCCAAACTGATACATGAGTGCGGTGGGTTAATGTACTATGATGGTGCAAACCTGAATCCTCTCTTGGGAATTGCCCGTCCGGGAGATATGGGATTCGATATTATGCACATCAATCTGCACAAAACTTTCTCCACACCACACGGTGGCGGCGGTCCAGGTTCAGGTCCGGTAGGTGTCCGTAAAGACTTGGTTAGATTTCTTCCGAAGCCCCACGTAGTGAAGACGGCAGATGGTTTCACTACAGAAAAGGGCAGTTGCAACACCGAATACGACTTGGAAAGTAATCATATCAGCACTTTCTTGGGCAATTTCCTCGTCATTTTGCGTGCCTATACTTATATCCTGACACTCGGAAGAGAGAACATCAAGATGGTGGGTCCGCTCGCTACGCTCAATGCCAACTATGTGAAGGAATGCCTGAAAGATGTCTATGAACTCCCGATAGAAGGACTCTGCAAGCACGAATTTGTTTTCGATGGACTGAAAGACAAGAGCACTGGCATCACGACGATGGATGTTGCGAAACGTCTTCTCGACTACGGCTATCACGCACCAACCATCTATTTCCCACTTCTCTTCCACGAAGCTATGATGATTGAGCCTACAGAAAACGAGAGCAAAGAAACGATTGACGGCTTTATCAGTGTCATGCGTACGATAGCTGAGGAAGCACGCGAAACACCACAAGTTGTCAAGGATGCTCCACGCACAACACCTATCGGACGGGTAGACGATGTTCTCGCTGCCAAACATCCGATAGTAACCTATCAGCAAATGCAATAAGGAACTTCATAATACCATTACATTATGAACAGTACAGACATTATCATCATTGGTACAGGTCCCGGTGGCTACCGTACTGCTGCCTATGCTGCCCAAAAGGGGAAGAAAGTAACCATCATTGAGAAAAGCAATGCCGGCGGAACCTGCCTGAACGAAGGTTGTATTCCAACCAAAAGCTTTGCACACGATGCTGACCTCTACCGCAATCCGCTGCTTTCGTGCATCGGAGGCGGGCAGGTTAAGTTCAAGTACATACAAGAGCGCAAGCAGAATGTGGTGAATCAGCTTCGTCAAGGTGTTGAGGCTCTGTTGGCACAACCGGGTATTACCTTTATAAAAGGTGAAGCACGGTTTGTTTCAGAAAAGGTAATTGAGGTGAATGGAGAGCAGTTGACAGCCGAGAACATTATTATTGCAACTGGTTCCCGACCCAAGATGCTGCCTTTCCTACCCGCCCTCCAATCTGAAGAGGCGAAACTTTATGCCGGCAAACTGATGACTTCTACCGAACTGCTGAATATCGAAGAAGTCCCTGCCAACCTTGTTATCATTGGTGCTGGTGTCATAGGAATGGAGTTTGCATCGGCTTTTGAAACTTTCGGCGCGAATGTTACGGTGGTTGAGTTTATGAAGGAATGCCTTCCGACACTCGACTCCGACCTTGCAAAACGTCTCCGTAAGAATTTGGAGAAGCGGGGTATCACTTTCCATCTGCAAAGTGGTGTCAGCAAGATAGAGCCTGACAGGGTCGACAACCACGACGGACTGACGGTCAGCTTCACTAAGAAAGGCGAAGAGCAACAAGTCTTTGGCGAAGTGGTATTGGTAGCAACGGGAC
>CAUVFB010000085.1:0-6647 GCA_963551095.1 uncultured Prevotella sp.
TATCTTATCGACTCGCAACGCCACTTAATACTGGAGAGCGTACACCCCTCTCCGCTCTCAGCCAACCGTGGCGGGTGGTTCGGTCAGCATCAGTTCTCGCGCTGCAATGCCTATCTGACCGCATGGGGCAAGACACCGATAGATTGGTAAGGCTTGTCTGAGGCAGTAAGGAAGAATTATAAGAAACAAGACGAAGAAGCAAAGAAAGACGTGTTATCCTCTCTTTTCGCTTCTTCGTCTTATGTTTTGTTTTCCATGATAGGCAAACTTCCCCTCTGACGGACATGGCAGAGAGACCAAAGACCGTATAGGGACCACTCACATGCCCTACATAAGAACTATTACCCTCTCATCTCAAAGCTATGAAAAATAAAACTAATAAAAAAGAACTCCGGCATTCACATGTGGGAGGAAAAAAACTTATTTCTTCATCATTTCCGTTACGGCTCGCTCCAGCTGGCGGTCGTGCCCCTGAAGATAGTCAGCAGGCGTATTGTAGACTTCGATGTCGGGATTCAGCTGCAGGTTCTCACCGAATCGGCCTTGCATGTCGCGGCATCCCACCTGAGGTATACCGAATATCATGCCGTTGAGCAGACGTTCCCACCACACTGCGGTCATCGTTCCAGCTATAGGTGCACCGATGAGCTTGCCGATACCGAGAGTCTTGTAGACGGCCGGAAAGCCGTGCCCGTTGCTGTAGTCGTCCTCGCAAATCAGCACGCACGAAGGTTTGTTCCACTTGTTGAATGGGTCGCTGCCGATATATTTTCCCTGTGGAACGAATTGTTGGTACTCCTTTCCGCTGAGCAGTGTGCAAAGGTCGTCATGCAGCCAGCCTCCGCCGTTGTGCCGTTCGTCGACAATGACGGCATCTTTCGCGCGGTTCGGAGCACTGAGCAGCTCGCTGTAGACAGTTCGGAAGCTCTCGCTGTCCATATTACGCACGTGGACATAGGCTATTCGCCCGTGGGAAAGGCTGTCGACCAAGGCACGATTGCGGTCGACCCAACGTTTATAGAGCAGATCTTCCTCACAGCTTTTCGAGATAGGCTTGACGGTTACTTCGAAATGTTTCTTGGTCTTGGGGTTATAAACTGACACGCGGACAGGTTTGCCAGCCTTTCCGTCGAGCAGATAGTTGTAATCCCTGCCTTTCAGAATGGAGTCGCCATCGATTTTCTCAATGATACAACCGGGCACGACCTCGGTCTTCTTCACCGCAAACGGACCGCGCTTGACAACTTCTTCCACCTTCAGCCCGTCACCATCGTATTCGGTATCCAGGAAGAGTCCCAGCGATGCCGTCTTCAACGAAGAGCCGTAAGCATAGTAGCGGGCACCCGTATGGGAGGCGTTCAGCTCGCCCAGCATCTCGCTCAACATATCGCGGAAGTCGTAGTTATTGTTTATGTAAGGAAGAAAACGCTCGTAGGTCTTACGGTAGCCTGCCCAATCGACACCGTGAAGCTTCGGGTCGTAAAACTTGTCCTGAACCTGTCGCCATACGTGATCGAATATATACTGCCGCTCGTCGTAAGGTTTCAGGTTGAAGCGTGCCTCGAAGTCAATATTACTGATAGTGTTCTTGGCCAAATCTATCTTCTTGACAGCACTGCCCGTGCAGAGGTACAGATTCTTGAATCCTTTGTCAGACTCGAAAGAACCTACCCCAACGTTCTTCAGTACCAGTTCGGTCTTATCTTCTTTCAGGTCGTGCTTCCAAAGATCATAGCCGTCTTCGAATGATGCCTGATAATAGAGTGTGTCTCCGCCGGGACTGAGAATGGCGTCGCCCAGGTGCGAGGAGTTGGCCGTTAGACGGACGATTCGGTCACGACAGTTGTCGAGGTCAAATTCCAAGGGTTTCACATCGTCTTTCTTCTCTTTCGTCTTGGCATTCTTGGCTGCAATCTTCTTGCGCTTGGTTTTGGAATTCTTGCCTTTCCCATCTTTTGCCTTAGCCTCCTCCTTTTTCTTATCAGCTTCTGCAGAATCGCAAAGTTCGCGTTCCTCCTTGCTCATGCGGAACTTCTCATAAGCACCGAGGTCGAAGAACATCATATAGACATCATTCTCCGTTCCCCAGCTGCCGTGGCTGCGGTAGCCCGCACGATCACTGGCAAAGGTCATGGCCTTTCCGCCAAGTGCCCAGCGGGCGTTGCCGTCTGAATAGCCGCTTTGGGTAAGATTGGTCAGCTTACCAGAACCAGTTGCGTCGACGAGCGCAACGTCGGGACTGTTCCATCCGCCGTTACCCATGTAGGGTGCGAGAAGCCAGCGACTGTCGGGGCTCCATTCATACCACAAGTCGCCATCCTTATAAGAGTAAAGGTACTTTCCGTCCATTGCCGTCTTGACTGTCTTGCTCTTCAGGTCAAGTACCTTTAGCGTGGAGCGGTCTTCATAGAAAGCTATCTTCTTTCCGTCAGGACTGTACTTCGGCATCTGAGAGGTTTGTGCGGAATGCGTCAGCTGCTCTTCGGAAATTTCGGTGGTGTAGGTGAAATTCTTCTCTTTGCTGTTCTTCATCTTGGTTTGATAAATCTGCCACACTCCGTTGCGCTCCGAACTGTACACGATGCTCCTGCCATCGGGCGAGAAGTCGATATCGCGTTCCTGATCGGGTGTGTCGGTTATTTGCCGGGTCGTCTTGTATTCAGCTGAGGTAACATAGACATCGCCGTGCAGCACAAACGCAATCTCCTTACCTCCGGGCGAGACTCTTATTTCCGTTGCTCCCGAGGTGCGTATCTGTCGGTCGAATTTCTTGTCGGTCTGATCAGTCGTAATAGTGATATTCACCTTGCGAGGCTCACCACCCGGAGCCAGTGTGTACACTTCCCCGTCGTAACCATAACAGAGAGTGCCGTTGCCAGCAACAGTCAGAAATCGCACAGGGTTGCCCTTGTAATGGGTTATCTGCACTTTCCCCGTTCCGTCCATATTGCGGCGGAAAACATTAAAAGTGCCATCCTCCTCACTTAGGTAGTAGTAGCTCTTGCCTCCGCTGATCCACACAGGAGTACGATCCTCACCGTCGAAGTCAGTAAGCCGTGTATAGATTCCCTTACTGTAGAGCCAAATGTCTCGAGTGATCGGCGAGCGGTGGTGCTTGCGAAAATAATCCTCATAACCTTTTTGGTCGTGATAGAGTATATCGCCGTCGGAATTGACACAAGCATCGCACATCGTGATTGCTGAGAAAAGCCGCGGACGGCTACCATCGGTTCCGACAATATACGTCTGCGGAAACGAATGGGAGGCGAAGAGGATGGATTTTGCCGTGGGCATTCCGTCGGCGGAGAAGAGCACGTGCGTGTTGTCGCTGAATGCCATGGGAATTTCGTCACTGCTGTCGGTCGTCAGCCGCCGAGAAGTTCCACCTTCTCTATCCATTAGATAAATGTCCATGCTGCCCTCGCGTGTAGAGGCAAAGACTATCTCCCTACCGTCCCTACTCCAAACCGGATAAGAGTCATAGGCAGGATGAGTGGTCAACTGGCGTGCTTCGCCTCCGCCTGCAGCGACTGTGAAGATGTCGCCTTTGTATGTGAAAGCGATAGTTTGCCCGTCGGGCGAAATAGCTGGATGACGCAGCCACAGCGGCTGACTGTCGGCAAAGGCTGCCAACGAGATTCCCAGCAGAAAGGTAGTAAAGATACTTTTCATTGTGATAGATTTTGTTTCCCTGCAAAAGTAGGTATAATTATCGGCATCCCCATACGTTTCCGCCCATAAATTCCGGCAGGATCTCCCTTATCTTTCTCTCTATATAAAGTTCGGAGAGAAGCTAAAAACGGCTGTTTTCTTTTGCCTTTCCCATGCTTTCGACTACCTTTGCAATACCGATGAAACAAATCAGCGTTATTCTGCCCTTGCCTCTCGATGGGGAGTTTATCTACGCTGTGCCCGACAATTTGGAAGCAAAGGCACAGCCGGGGAGTCGCGTGCTGGTTCCGTTGGGAAAGAGCCGAAAGTACGTGGGAATCGTCTCCTCTAAACCTTACGAAAAAGAGAAAGCCCCTGCAGCCGAGAAAGGAGAAAGACAGGATGGGAAACTTCTGAAGATAAAGGAGATTATAGCCGCGCTCGACGACTCCCCTATCCTACTCCCCGAACAGCTAAGGCTGTGGCGATGGATCTCAGAATACTATATGTCGCCGCTGGGCGACGTAATGAAAGCTGCCCTGCCCGCAGGACTGAAACAGACAAACGGATTCCGCCCGAAGACCGAACGCTTCATAACGCTCGCACCACAGTATCGCAACGAACAGAGCATACGGGGCGTACTTGATTCGATGCAGAGAGCGACGCGCCAGCGGGAAGTTCTCACTACTTACCTACAGCTTTGCGGGATGGACAGCAGGCTCTCCCTCTTGCTCCCAGCAGGAAAGGATATACCACCCGCATCCGCCTCGGATTCCGACAGTGGGAAAGCTCTGAAGGATACGCTCGCAACGCCCATTGGCTACGATGCTCTGTTGAACGCCTCACACAGCACATCGGCTGCCGTCCGTATACTCATCGACAAGGGCATTCTGCTCATTTCCCACCGCGAGGTAGGGCGAATCAACTCAACCACGGAACCCAATCCAGCGAACATAAAGTCGCTCAACACAGCGCAGACAGAGGCTCTCAGGCAGATACGGGAACAGATGAAGACCCACTGTGTAACGCTTTTGCACGGCGTAACCTCATCGGGAAAAACCGAGATATATATCCATCTCATTCAGCAGGAAATCGATGCGGGCAGACAGGTGCTCTATCTTCTCCCCGAAATTGCCTTGACCGTACAAATAACCGAACGGCTACGCCGTGTGTTCGGCAATCGCATGGCTATCTATCACAGCAAGTACAGCGACAGGGAACGAGTAGAAGTCTGGCAGAGGCAACTTTCAAATCACCCCTACGACTTGATACTCGGTGCACGCAGCGCGGTCTTCCTCCCCTTTCAGCGGCTTAGTCTGGTCATTGCAGACGAGGAACACGAACCCAGTTTCAAGCAGCAAGAACCTGCACCCCGCTATCACGCTCGTTCCACAGCCATTGTGCTGGCGGGTATGTATCATGCAAAAACGCTTCTGGGGACAGCCACCCCATCTATGGAGTCATACTACAACGCCCAACAAGGGAAATACGGACTTGTCGCTCTCTCCCAACGCTACAAGGGCATCGAATTGCCGGAGATTGAGGTTGTCGACGTGAAAGACCTGCGCCGGCGGCGGATGATGTTGGGAGTATTCTCGCCCCGCCTATTGGCCGCTGTCAAGGAGTCTTTGGGTCGGGGCGAACAGGCTCTGCTATTTATCAATCGTCGGGGCTTCGCACCTTTGGTAGAGTGCCCTGAGTGTGGATGGGTGCCTAAGTGCCCGAACTGCGACGTATCACTGACACTTCACAAGAACACGAACCTGATGTCGTGCCACTACTGTGGTTATGCGACCGGCGTTCCTACACAGTGTCCCAACTGTGGTAGCCAAAGGGTGAAAGACCGCGGATATGGTACGGAAAAAGTCGAGGACACGATACGCTCGCTAATTTCCGAAGCGCACACGGCAAGGATGGATTTGGACACGGCTCGCACGCGTAATGCCTACGAACGCTTGATAGGCGACTTCGCTTCGGGAAGAACGAATCTCCTCATCGGGACGCAGATGATATCCAAGGGTTTGGACTTTGACCGTATCTCAATTGTGGGTATCCTCAATGCAGATGCAATGCTCAACTACCCCGATTTCCGTTCCTACGAGCAGGCTTTCGCCATGATGACGCAGGTGAGCGGACGTGCAGGGCGTAAGGGACGGCGCGGACGGGTCATTCTACAGACAATGAATAAGGACTTGCCCATCATCCGACAGATCGTGCACAACGATCAAACGGGCTTCTACGCTAATTTGGCCGAAGAACGCAGAGAGTTCGCATACCCTCCGTTCTGCCGGCTCATTTACGTATACCTGAAACACAGAGACAGCGGCCTTGTCGAGACAGCCTCACTGGAGCTTGCCTCCCGATTGCGCGAGGTGTTCGGACGGCGTGTACTCGGACCGGACAAACCTTCTGTAGCACGCATAAAAACGCTCTCTATCCGGAAGATTATGCTTAAACTCGAAGGTTCGCTCGACTACAGAACTGTTCGCCGATACCTGCGGCACACGCTTGATGAGATGATGGCCGACAGACGGTACGGTGCACTGCAAGTTTATTTCGACGTAGACCCACTGTAGACTCTTATCTTTGTATTCTGAACCCTCTGCAAAATATCACCCATGATTTTGTTCCTATCAAAAATAGTTAGTACCTTTTTTATATCATGAAACAGAAGCCATCTTCTGCCAGGTTTGCCGACCTGCCTCTCGGTCAGCGAAGGTGTTCATCGTCAAGCGTAGTGCCATCGTAGACGCAAGCATTACAGACATTCCTCGTCGTCCCAGTGGGCGCAAGAAATATAAGGTGATGGAAGACCATCATGAGGAAGGACGGCCGAGAAATTTCAGAAGAAACAATGCTCAAGAAAGTTGTCAATCATCGTTTAACTTAAAGAGCAATCGTCGTTTAACTTAGAGGACAATTGTCGTTTAACTTAGAGGACAATCGTCGTTTAACTTAAAGGACAATTGTCGTTTAACTTAAAGGACAATTGTCGT
>CAUVFB010000086.1:0-6611 GCA_963551095.1 uncultured Prevotella sp.
TAAACGAGAGACTTTTCTGGCACGGATGCAGTAATATCCTCGAACGTGCCAATAATCTTGTGTCTTTGTCCCGGAGTTACCGGTTTTAATTTACGTACTGCCATTTTTTATTTAAATATTGCTGTAAAAATCAATTGTTTCGCCATCCTTGATGGTCACGACGGCTTTCTTGAACGCATTTCTCCGTCCCCTCACGAGACCCGTCTTGGTGTAGCGGCTTGAACGCTTGCCGGCGTAGCGAAGTGTGTTCACTTCTTCAACTGTAACATTATACAGACCCTCGACCTCTTTCTTAATCTGGAGTTTGTTAGCCTCAGGACGAACGATAAAGCCATAACGGTTTGGCCTCTTTTCTGTAATTTTGGTCATCTTCTCAGTGACCAGAGGTTTGATGATAAATCCCATTTCTAATTTCTCCTTTTATTTGATTAAGACAGCTTCGATTGCCTTCAATGAACTTTCTGCTATGACAAGAACATCTGCATTCAAGACTTTGTAAGTATTGAGTGTAGATGCGGGCATAACTTCAGCACCCTGTAAGTTACGAGCGGACAAATATACGTTTTTATTTGCTTCTGGCAAAAGGACGAGAATCTTCTTGCCTTCGACTTTAAGATTTTTAGTGATATTTATAAAATCTTTCGTCTTCGGAGCTTCCAATGTAAAATCTTCGACAACAACAATGCCGTTGTCCTGAGCCTTGTAGGAAAGGGCCGACTTGCGAGCCAACACCTTGACTTTCTTGTTCAATTTGAAGTCATAGTTGCGTGGCTTGGGGCCGAACACGCGACCACCGCCGACGAGCACCGGAGAATTGATGTCGCCTCGACGTGCGCCACCGCCGCCCTTCTGACGACCGAGCTTACGTGTGGAGCCGCTCACTTCGCTTCTCTCCTTCGTCTTCGCAGTACCCTGACGCTGTGCTGCCAGATACTGTTTTACATCGAGCCAGAGGACGTGATCGTTAGGCTCTATTCCAAAGATAGCCTCATTCAGGGTTACCTTTCTTCCGGTCTCCTGACCGTTGATATTCAAAACACTAACTTCCATTATTTCTCAATTAAAACAGTTGAACCTTTGCATCCAGCGAAAGAACCCTTTACAATAAGAAGATTCTCTTCTGGAATTACTTTTAACACCTGGAGATTCTGAGTTGTAACTCTATCACCTCCCATTTGGCCACCCATGCGCATGCCCTTAAATACCTTTGCGGGATAAGAACAAGCACCAATAGCACCCGGCTTACGAGCACGGTCATCCTGTCCATGAGTAGACTGACCTACACCACCGAATCCGTGACGCTTAACAACGCCTTGGAAGCCTTTACCCTTAGATGTACCTACAACATCAACGAACTTAGCGTCATTGAAAATCTCTACTGTAAGTGTGTCACCGAGGTTATACTCCTCATCAAACTTGAACTCGGCCAAGTGCTTTTTAGGTGTTGTGCCGGCCTTCTTAAAGGTTCCCATCATCGGCTTAGAAGTACGATTCTCCTTAGCCTCACCGAAACCAAGCTGAACAGCCTTGTAACCATCTTTCTCTACGGTTTTAACCTGGGTTACAACACAAGGACCTGCTTCGATAACAGTGCACGGTACATTCTTACCGTCGGCACTGAAAACGGATGTCATTCCGATTTTTCTTCCAATTAATCCTGGCATTTCAATATAATTTATAAATTAAAAAAATCCGTTATTCAATTCATTAAACCTTGATTTCCACTTCTACGCCTGAAGGCAATTCCAGTTTCATCAGCGCGTCAACGGTCTTGGCGGTAGAGCTGTAGATGTCGATGAGACGCTTGAAGTCGGAGAGCTGGAACTGCTCGCGAGACTTCTTGTTAACGAAAGTACTACGGTTTACAGTAAAGATACGCTTGTGGGTGGGCAATGGAATGGGGCCGCTGACGATGGCACCCGTAGCCTTCACAGCCTTTACAATCTTTTCGGCTGACTTGTCAACCAGCTGATGGTCGTAAGACTTCAGCTTGATTCTGATTTTCTGACTCATAAAATATTAGTGTAATTAAATTTATTATATAAGAAAAGAGAAACATTGTTTAAGAGTCATTCGCTAAACAATGTCTCTTTTCCGGTTGGTTTTCAACGATTATACGAGATCGGCATGGCCTTTCACTTCCTCCAATACAGCTTTGGCTATGCTGGAAGACAACGGCTCATGGTGATCGTATTCCATCGTGCTGGTGGCACGTCCGGAAGTGATTGTACGGAGGGCCGTCACATAACCGAACATTTCAGCCAAGGGAACCATGGCTTTGACGATACGGGCGCCGCTTCGGGCCTCTTCCATACCTTGCACCATGCCGCGGCGCTTGTTCAAGTCACCGATGACGTCACCCATGTTCTCTTCTGGAGTAACGACCTCCACCTTCATGATGGGCTCCATCAATACAGGCTTGGCCTTCGGGCAAAGAACCCTGAACGCCTGATGGGCAACCAACTCGAAAGATAACTGGTCGGAGTCTACGGGGTGGAAGCTACCATCGGTCAGCGTCACCTTCATGCCGGTCATCGGGAAGCCGCCGAGCACACCGTTCTTCAGGCAATCCTGGAAGCCCTTCTGCACTGACGGAATGAATTCCTTGGGCACGTTGCCACCCTTGACCTCGTTGACGAACTGCAAGTCGCCTTCCGTGTAATCTTCATCCTTGGGACCGATGGTCACGTCGATGCAAGCGAACTTACCACGACCTCCGGACTGCTTCTTGTAGGTTTCGCGGCTCTGGGCTGTACCCATGATGGCTTCCTTGTAGTTCACCTGGGGCTTGCCCTGGTTACATTCCACCTTGAACTCCCGCTTCAGACGGTCGATGATGATATCCAAGTGCAACTCACCCATACCGGAGATGATGGTCTGTCCGCTCTGCTCGTCGGTACGCACGGTGAATGTCGGGTCTTCCTCGGCCAACTTTGCGAGTCCGTTGTCCAGCTTCGTGATGTCGGCCTGGCTCTTCGGTTCCACTGCGATGGAAATCACGGTGTCGGGGAAGGTCATGGATTCGAGCACGATGGGATGGGCTTCGTCGCAAAGCGTGTCACCCGTGCGGATATCCTTGAAGCCCACACCTGCGCCGATGTCGCCGGCGTCGATCGAGTCCATGGGAATCTCCTGCTTTGAGTTCATCTGAAACAGACGGCTGATGCGTTCCTTCTTACCCGAACGCGGGTTGTAAACGTAAGAACCGGCGGCAATCTTACCCGAGTAGACACGGAAGAACACCAGTCGGCCCATGAACGGGTCTGTGGCGATCTTGAATGCAAGAGCTGCCGTAGGCGCTTCCTCCGAAGGCTTGCGGTCTTCCTCCTCATCGGTATCGGGATTCGTACCGACGATGGCCTCCGTATCCAGCGGAGAGGGCAGGAATGCGCATACATAGTCGAGCAAAGGCTGAACGCCCTTGTTCTTATAGGAAGAACCCAATGTCATCGGAGTCAGCTCCATGGCAATGGTACCCTTGCGGATGGCCGCAATCAGCATTTCTTCCGGGATATCCTTTCCTTCAAGATACAACTCCATCAACTCGTCGTCGAAATTGGCTGCACTCTCAACCATCTTGTCCCTCCACTCGTTCGCCTCATCAACGAGGTCGGCGGGGATGTCCTCGATGTCATATTCCGCACCCATGGTTTCGTCATGCCACAGGATGGCCTTCATCTTGATCAGGTCCACGACGCCTTTGAAGTTCTCTTCCGCGCCGATGGGAATCTGGACGGGGCACGGATTGGCGCCCAAGATGTCCCTCATCTGCTGCACAGTCTCGAAGAAGTCCGCACCCGAGCGGTCCATCTTGTTGACATAACCGATGCGGGGGACATTGTATTTGTCAGCCTGACGCCATACGGTTTCCGACTGGGGCTGAACGCCATCGGCGGCAGAATATGTAGCGACGGCTCCATCGAGCACACGCAGCGAACGCTCCACCTCGGCAGTGAAGTCCACGTGCCCCGGGGTGTCGATCAGGTTGATCTTATAGGAATTGCCCTTGTAGTTCCAGTTGCAGGTGGTTGCGGCCGACGTAATCGTAATACCTCGCTCCTGCTCCTGGGCCATCCAGTCCATGGTGGCGGAACCATCATGCACCTCACCAATCTTGTGAGTCTTGCCCGTATAGAACAGAATACGCTCAGAAGTTGTTGTCTTACCGGCATCGATGTGCGCCATGATACCGATATTACGAGTCAAATGTAAATCGCGATTTGCCATTTTCTTTTGTTACCTTTCTTTTTTAGAATCTAAAATGAGCGAATGCACGGTTAGCCTCGGCCATACGGTGCATATCTTCCTTACGCTTGAACGCTCCACCCTGGCTGTTGTAGGCGTCCATGATCTCAGCGGCAAGCTTGTCTGCCATCGATTTGCCACTGCGCTTGCGGGCAAAAGCGATAAGATTCTTCATAGAAATGCTCTCCTTGCGCTCCGGACGGATTTCGGTCGGCACCTGGAAAGTGGCGCCACCGATACGACGGCTCTTCACCTCCACCTGCGGAGTGATATTGTCCAAAGCCTGCTTCCAGATTTCGAGGGGCGACTTCTCTTCCTTCGACATCTTGACTTTCACGGCGTCAAGGGCATTGTAGAAAATCTGGTAGGAGATGGTCTTCTTGCCATCATACATCAAGTGATTCACGAACTTCGAGACCTTCTGGTCGTTGAAGACGGGATCCGGAAGGATCACACGCTTCTTTGGTTTTGCTTTTCTCATTATTGAAAATAAAAAAATTTGTAGTCTGCGGAGGCTGTAATAATATCTTGTCTTCAACGTCCGCTCCCGGACATTTACTCAACCTGTGTTAACAATTCTCCAGCAAAACAACTAAAAAATAAAAAAATGTAGAGCTCCCAGCCCTCAGCCTTGTGGCTCTCGGCTCTCAGCTCTCAGCCAAATTACTTCTTGGCTGCCTTTGGACGCTTGGCACCATACTTGGAGCGGCGCTGTGTACGGTTGGCAACACCGGCGGTATCCAACGTACCACGAACGATGTGATAGCGCACACCGGGAAGGTCCTTCACACGACCACCGCGAACCAAAACTATCGAGTGCTCCTGCAGGTTGTGGCCTTCTCCCGGGATGTAGGAGTTGACTTCCTTCTGGTTTGTCAGACGTACACGGGCAACCTTACGCATTGCCGAATTAGGCTTCTTGGGAGTTGTCGTATAGACACGAACGCAGACGCCACGACGCTGAGGACATGAATCCAAAGCCGGCGACTTGCTCTTGTCTACCAAAACCTTTCTGCCTTTTCTTACCAACTGTTGAATTGTAGGCATAATTTTACTTTTAAGATTTATATATTTATTTTGTTTATAATCAGAGAATTACAAAAACGGGTATAATACCCCCATTTCGGGCTGCAAAGGTAGGAAGTTTTTTTCAAACCACCTAACTAATATTACAACAAACAAACAAACGGATACATTATTTAACACAATATAATCATTCTTCAACCTTTGAAATAGGCAGAAGAACTACACAGGAGCAGCAATTGCAACGTCACGCCTGCGCGCCGCCGTTGCCGAACGGCGCCACGATGCGTTCTTCCTGTATGCCCAAGTCAATCTTGCCGAACTCCTGTTCATATTTCATGAGGTTCTGCTGCAGGGCGGCGGCCAGCCGCTTGGCGTGCTCCGGGGCCATGATGATGCGACTGCCGACCTCGGGCTTCGGCATGCCGGGCAGGATGGTGGCGAAATCGAGGACGAAGTCGCTGTGGGAATGGCTGATGAGTGCCAGGTTGCTGTACTTCCCGACAGCCACTTCGGGCTTTATTTCAAGATTGATTTCAGGTGCTTGGTGGATCTCTTCCATGTCTGATTAATAGTTTTTACGGTATAATGTTGTAACGACAGCCAATGGCCGGCCCTCATTGGGCGGACATTGCACAGCAAAGGTAAAGGAAAAAGGAGAAAAAAGCAAATGGATTGCAAGTTTTTAACCGACCAACCATTTTTTCCAAAAATCCGACATGGCTCCATAACAAAAAAAAGAAGGGCCAACGCTTTGGCCCTCTGTCAAGTCCGGCTTCTCACGAAGCTTTTCTACATAAACATTTTACATTTTACTTGATTTTCAATGAGTGATTTAACAGAAGCCGACAATCAGTATCTGCAAGCGCACGGGCTACTCTTCCAAACTTTCATCATCATCAAAGACCCCTTTTTTAGCGCATGCCGGTTCCGTTGCGAGATCATCACTGATTTTCACCGAGGTCGAACCGGCCAGAATGCTGCTTGTCAATTCAAGTCCAACTACTTGGGTGCTGGGGGGGTGACATATATCTTTTTCATTGTTGTTGATGGTTTTAATGGTTGTTTGCTGTAGGGGGCGTGATGAATCACGTCCCCCTACATGCGTCAATGCACGATCTTTTTACCGTTGCCGATGTAGATACCCTTGGGCTGACCTTGGAGCGTAGTACCGATGTAACGGCCCTGCAGGTCGTAGTAGCGCATGGTGCCGTCCTGGTCGGTGGTCTCAATGGCGCGCAGGCCGGTGGTCTCGCCGTCGATGATGATGGAGAGCTGCTTGGCGCCTGAGGTCTTCGGACAAACGACATAGGCATGATAAGCGGGAACCGTGGCGGTGGGAT
>CAUVFB010000087.1:0-6504 GCA_963551095.1 uncultured Prevotella sp.
ACGATTGTCCTCTAAGGTAAACGACGATTGTCCTCTAAGGTAAACGACGATTGTCGTTCCTAAGGAAACCCTTCGACCGTTCCCGAGGGGCGATCGAAGGGGATGTGCAGATATTGCTCCGGAGAAGGTTTCCATGCGGTTCTTTCGGAAAACGGATTACTTCTTCCAAGCATCAATGATACCCTTGAAGTCGGCTGCTTTCAGGGAGGCACCGCCAATCAAGCCTCCATCGATGTCGGGTTTGGAGAACAGCTCGGGCGCGTTGCTTGCCTTGCAGCTGCCACCGTAGAGAATAGAGGTCTCTTCGGCCACTTCCTTACCGTACTTCTCGGCAACGATGGATCGGATGTATGCCAGCATCTCCTGTGCCTGGTCAGACGTGGCGGTCTTGCCGGTACCGATGGCCCAAATAGGCTCGTAGGCGAGAATGATGTTCTTCCATTCCTCTGCGGTCAAGTGGAATACGGAACCATCGAGTTCTGCCTTTACCACTTCGTTCTGCTTCTCAGCCTCACGCTCTTCGAGGGTTTCGCCACAGCAGAAGATGACCTTCAGTCCGTTGGCGAGGGCGAGTCTTACCTTCTCTTTCAAGATCTCGGCTGTCTCGCCGTAGTACTGCCGACGCTCCGAATGGCCGAGAATGACATACTGCGCACCCGTGCTCTTGACCATAGCGGCCGACACTTCGCCCGTGTATGCCCCCTTCTCCTTGTCGGCACAGTTTTCTGCTCCGAGACCGACAACGCTGCAGTCGAGTATGCCGGCAACACTTGCGAGGTGGATGAACGGTGTGCAGATGATGACATCGCAGTTGGGCTTCTCTGCCTTGAGCGACTCGTTGATTTCCTTTGCGAGAGCGATACCCTCCTGCAGGGTCTCGTTCATCTTCCAGTTTCCTGCTACAATTTTCTTTCTCATTTGTCTTTTACGTTTTATAAGTTGATAGAATCTGTTGGATTTCTCTTTCTGTCTCACCCATTCTTCGCGCTTCCTCACCCATCGCGTCCATGCCCAAATACGGTCGGTAACGATCAGGAGCGTCAGGGGGAAGACGTAGCAGAGTATGATGAGGACGATCTTCGTCCAGGTACGGCTCTCCGGTTCGTGCCCTTCCGGTAGGAGGGCGAGCGGCGCGTTGAGCTGTCCGGCTGTGGGGAGGTCGTTGTGGCTCCACTTGTTGATGATGGTGCCCTGATAGAGCAACACTAATCCCGGATTGCTCCGGATGACAGTTTTCAGTGTCGTCCCGTCGGTGGTGTAGAAAGGATATTCGGCTCCGGTGATGTCGCGCCAGTGGGCAATGCCTTTGTCGGTACTGGCAGTCAACCCGTAAAAGGCATAACCATTGTCTTTTGCATACTCGTAGATGCGGTCTATCTCGCCGAAATGACTATCGTCAGCCACTTCCAGGTAAGGCGTTATGAGCAGGAAAGTATACCCTTTCGTCGTGAGAATCTTCTCAGTCAGGTCTTCACCTGTCTTCTCGTCGGTAATAGAGAAGTCGTGGATGGGCGGTTCGTAGCCTTTCTCTATGATTTCCTGTCTGCTATCCTTGAACACCCATGTCGTGTCGTTGTAGGGATAGTTATTCTCATCGAACTCTTTCTCTACTCCGTTCTTTACACAGATAAAGGTGGTCTTGTATTTCGCCGGTCTGGCTCCTTTGGGTATTTCCATTCCCTTCCGGATATTCTGCCCTATGTAGTAGGGACGGAAGTCGAAAATGGGCAGATGATAAAGGCTCAGTGCCGAAGCAGTGAGCGTGAAGAGAATCGTAAAGTAGATGGCTATCCATTGGTTGGTTTTTGATATGAATCTAACCTGAAAGAGCGGATACCTGACCACGACAAGCACGGCAGCCAGCAAGACGACGTTCTTGGCAAAGGTCTGCAGGTTGGTCAGATGGATGGCATCTCCGAAGCATCCGCAGTCCTGTATGGGTTCACCGATGGCCAGCCACAGCGTGATGGCAGTCATAAAGAGCATGAATGCCATTGCTATGCGACTGACTACACGTCGCTGAATGGCGAGTAGAATGAGTACGCCCAAGGTGAACTCCAGCCCAGACAGTCCCACAGAAACCAGCAGCTGCACCCAGTCAGGCACGCTGCCACCCCACCCGACGGCTTCAAGATAGTCGCCTATCTTGTATTGGGTGCCCAATGGGTCGATAGCCTTGACGAATCCCGAGAAGATAAACGCCACCGCCAGCAATGCACGGCAGGCGTTGACCCCGTAAGACTTAAACCTGTTCATTCAGTTGAATAGCCCCGAATACGGCGTAATTGATGATATCTATATAATTGGAGTCGATGCCCTCACTGACGAGAGTGGCTCCGTTGATGTTTTCTATTTCCTTGATACGCTCAATCTTCGTAAGAATCAGGTCAGTATAACTGCTGACGCGCATATTGCGCCAGGCTTCTCCGTAGTCGTGATTCTTCCTCAGCATCAACTCGTAGGCCTGCTGCGCGTGTCGGTCATACAGCTCCATTGCTTCCTCGGCCGCGATGTCGACCGTATCGGCAAACCCTTTCTCCAGCTGAATAAGTCCGACGATGCCGTAGTTGATGAGTGCAATAAACTCAGATCGCACATTGTCGCCTACCAAATTCTGTCCCGTTACCTCGACAGAACGTATGCGCTTGGCCTTGATGAAGAGTTGATCGGTAAGCGAGGAGGGGCGCAAGATGCGCCATGATGCACCATAGTCGTGCAGCTTCTGGGCAAAGAGTGTTCTGCACTCTTCCAATACCTGCTTGAACTCCCGTGCAGTATCCGATATCTGATTTTCCATTGTGATGTCTGATTTGCCTGCAAAAATACGGAAATTCATTGTAATAAACGAATGATGGGTTGAATAAAGCCCTCTCCCGAAAGTCTGCCTCCAAGGGTCGGGAGGCTTGCCCAACTTGAGCAAATGCAAAAACAAAAGTTGTGTTAAATGCTACATCGTTGCAACCATCACGGCAAACGACGGAAAACAATTTGTCCGATTGGGATAGATAGGTTCAATTTCCCGGTGCAACCGACTGAAAAAAGTTGCATTCTTTTCCTCGCTCGAAAATAATGCAACTTTTCAGACTTTCATCATGTCGCTCATAATCATGTTGCTGATAGGGATCCCCTCGCGTGTCAGACGGACATAGTTTCCCTCACGGACAAGCAAACCACGGGAAAGATAAGTCCGGGCAGCATTCAGGAGATAGATTTGCTGATCGGCAGAGAGCAGCCCGAGATCGATTCCCTCACAGGTACGAAGAGCCGTCATAATCCTGTCGTTATAGCGTGTATCGGGCGAGATGTCTTCTCTTTCGTAAAGGAGCTTGCCGATAGCAATGGCCGAAAGATATTTCTGGAGGTCTGAGACGTTCCACTGACGAGAACGGAGATCGTAGGAATGTGCTGACACACCAATACCCATATAGGGAATGTCATGCCAGTAGGATCCGTTGTGGCGAGAACGGAAAGCGGAGGACTCACCTGACTGGGTACGCCGGGCAAAGTTGCTGATTTCGTATTGCTCGAAGCCGGCCGCGTCGAGCCGGTCTGTCAGGAGGTCGTACATCTGCCGGTAGAGTTCATCACCGGTCTCCTGCACTTCACCTTTCTGCAGAAGTCGCCAAAGCGGTGTGCCCTCCTCGTACATCAGGCTGTATGCTGAAATATGCTCGACACCGAGCTGCAACACACTGTCGATATCCTGCTGCCATTCGGCAAGCGTTTCGCCGGGAAAGCCGAACATCAGGTCGATTGAGATGTTTCGGATGCCGTTCTTCCGCAATCTCGCAACGGCAAGCCGGGCTTCTGCAGCCGTGTGCCGCCTGCGAAGGAAGCGCAGCCGATGATCAGAGAAAGTCTGTATACCCATGGAAACACGGTTGATCGGAAGTGACTTCAGCTGTCGGGTAAACGGTTCCGTAATGTCGTCGGGATTGCATTCTAATGTAATTTCCATTTCCGTAAATCCATTCCGAGGCATGGGAAGCGTGCGCCTTATGGCAGCAAACACCTGCTCTAGGTGATGGGCAGACAGCTGAGAAGGCGTTCCGCCACCGAAGTAAATTGTCGTCAGTGGGTCGGTCAGGTATTTTTTCCGCATTTCCATTTCCCGACAAACAGTCTCTACATACTCGTCGACTATCGTGCGATCCTCCTCGTCCTGTGGCAAAAGAGTAGAATAAAAACCGCAGTAGATACAGCGGCTGGAACAGAATGGAATATGTACGTAAAGACCTGACATGAACAATGAATGAAAAGGCATCATCCCGACATTCCCTCTCGATAGGAATGGTATGCTTGCAATCCTTATATTATATATTAAAGGTGTAAAGGGGCGGATTCGTCTCTTTCAACGCAAAAATACTAATTTGTTCTAATTCACGACACCTTTTCCGTAAAATGTTTTGGCCATTCTAATGAATTGTCGTAATTTAGGCTTCTGAAAGATAGGCACTGCCCATCTCCATGAAACAAAACTTATATTACTAACAGCTTAAACCTAACTGGATATGAGGGTATATCAGACAAACGAAATCAAGAACATCGCATTGCTGGGCAGTGCTGGTAGCGGCAAGACAACTCTTGCCGAAAGTATGTTGTACGGTGCTGGCATCATCAAGCGGCGCGGAACGGTCGAAGCCAAAAACACCGTCAGTGATTATTTCCCAGTAGAACAGGAATACGGTTACTCAGTATTCCCTACTGTTTTTCACGTAGAGTGGAACAACAAGAAACTGAACATCATTGATTGTCCGGGAAGCGATGACTTCGTAGGCGGTGCCATCACAGCCTTGAACGTAACCGATGAGGCTGTCATTCTTATCAACGGGCAGTATGGGCCTGAGGTAGGCACACAGAACAATTTCCGATATACCGAGAAGCTGAAGAAGCCGGTAATCTTCCTCATCAACCAACTCGACTCCGAGAAGTGCGATTACGAAAACGTCATCAACAGCATGAAGGAGATATACGGCTCTAAATGTGTCGAGATACAGTATCCCATTAAGACGGGTTTGGGCTTCAACGCGCTAGTTGACGTACTCCTGATGAAAATGTATACTTGGAAAGCAGAGGGTGGATCACCCATCATCGAGGATATTCCCGCTAACCAGATGGACAAGGCCATGGAGCTGCACAAGACCCTTGTCGAAGCAGCAGCCGAGAATGATGAGCAACTGATGGAGAAGTTCTTCGAGTCGGAAACCCTTACCGAAAACGAGATGCGCGAAGGAATCCGAAAGGGACTGGCTGCCCGCTCCATGTTCCCGGTATTTTGCGTCTGCGCAGGCAAGGATATGGGTGTCCGCCGACTGATGGAGTTTTTGGGCAATGTAGTACCTTTCGTCGACGAAATGCCGAAGATTCACAACACACGCGGCGAGGAAGTGGCTCCCGACAGCAATGGAGCTGAGTCGGTTTACTTTTTCAAGACAGGTCTAGAGCCGCATATTGGCGAGGTAAGCTACTTCAAGGTGATGAGTGGATGTATCAAGCCTGGCGATGACTTGACCAACTCTGACCGTGGTTCCAAGGAACGCATCGGGCAGATCTACGCCTGCGCAGGTGCCAACCGAATACCCGTCGACCAGCTGAATGCAGGCGATCTAGGTTGCACCGTAAAGCTGAAAGACGTAAAGACAGGCAATACCCTGAACGGAAAGGGGGTGGAACAACATTTCGACTTCATCAAATACCCCAACTCGAAGTACTCTCGCGCTATAGAGTCCGTCAACTCGCAAGACACCGAGAAACTGATGGCTGCCTTGCTGAAGATGCATCAGGAAGATCCGACATGGGTGATTGAACAGAGCAAGGAACTACGACAGATCATTGTTCACGGACAGGGCGAGTTCCACCTCCGCACACTGAAGTGGCGACTGGAGAACAACGAGAAACTGCAAGTAGTCTACAAAGAACCGAAAATCCCATACCGCGAGACCATCACCAAGCAGGCTAAGGCTGAATACAGGCACAAGAAACAGAGCGGAGGCGCAGGACAGTTCGGAGAGGTTCATCTGATAGTAGAACCCTATGCAGAAGGAATGCCCGAGCCAACTGTTTACAAGTTCTACGGACAGGATTTCAAGATGAACATCAAGGGACATGAAGAACGCGACCTTCCGTGGGGCGGTAAGCTCGTCTTTATCAACTCGGTTGTCGGTGGAGCCATCGATGCCCGCTTTATGCCAGCTATACTAAAGGGCGTAATGGATTGCATGGAGCGTGGTCCGCTCACGGGCAGTTATGCCCGCGACGTGCGCGTCATCGTCTACGATGGAAAGATGCATCCGGTCGATTCCAACGAACTTTCTTTCACGCTCGCTGCCCGCCATGCTTTTTCAGATGCCTTCAAGGCCGCTGGTCCGAAGATACTCGAACCTATTTACGATCTCGAAGTCTATGTGCCCGGCGACTATATGGGCGATGTGATGAGCGATCTTCAAGGACGACGTGCCATGATTATGGGTATGGACTCGGAAGCGGGCTATCAGAAGCTACAGG
>CAUVFB010000088.1:0-6500 GCA_963551095.1 uncultured Prevotella sp.
CAAGCCTCCATTGTCCAGTGTGTCCGTTCCTTTCCCATTTCAATCGCTGCTCGTTCCGCCCGCCATTCCTTGTCATCAGGTGTCGGAAACCTTTTCTGCGGCTATCATATAATGACTCCTGCGAGTTTTAACCAACGCGTATTCAGTGTATTACAACAACACTTCCCGACCACCGAAACGCCTCCGACCGCACACCACTGATACACCCACGGCACACCGATACGGGGGAATGCCACAGCCGACTGTCCTTGTTTTTCATCCCATCGCCCACCGTCCGCACCCCTGCCAACCCATCGTCGGCTCGCGAACGCCGAGGAGTGATGCACCGAATATTATGCAAAACTATGTTAAAAGCAACGTAAAAAGTACACTTATCCCGTGTAAAAAATATATATTTGTGGGTAGAAATAGCAATGATAATTTGGGTTTCATAAAATTAAGGTATTATGATAGACTTCAAGGACGAATGGATCAGCCGAATAACTGACATTAGTCAGATGCAATCAGAGTCGGCAAAGAACATGGTTATGCACGTGTTGATCACCTCGGGAAGCTGTAGTTTCGAGTACAACTCAATGAAAATGCATGCCACCAAAGGCTGCGCCATCATCACACGCAGCCAGTCGCTCATCAGCAAACTCACTTTCAGTGAGGATATAAGCGTTTGCGGGTTCTTCATTACGCCCACTTACTGTGAGCTAAGCGGCCAGTCCATGGGCTATACAGTGCGCCATGTGCTCCTGGTCAACGCGAATCCGGTGATGGAACTGACGGTTCCGGAGATCGAACGATGGCAGTACGACCTCGAAAACATCTTCCGCCGCGTGCCGGAAAGCGACAACCCGTTCCGGACAGAGACCGTTTTCGCTGCCATCTGGCAGTTTGTAGTCGATTGTTTCCGCATCACCGCGCGCATCTACGGCACCGTTGATACCACAGTACAGATGTCTGCCCTCGTGGGGAACTTCTTTAAGCTGCTCGAAGCGGGGGAATTCCAGTTCCACCGCAACATCCCTTATTACGCAGACAAGCTCTGTGTGTCGCCAAAACACCTTTCCGAGACTGTCAAGAAGGTGAGTGGGCACAGTGCCAACTACTGGATTACGCACTATACCCTCATCGGAATACAGAAAGAACTGCGCAATCACGAGCTGTCCTTGGGGACAATATCCGAGATGTACAGGTTTTCTTCGGCCGCATACTTCACCCGTTATCTCCAAATACACCTCGGTGTCATCCCGTCGAAGCTGCGCGACTGATGCCGCGACAGCGGTTTTGCGACGGAATGCAGGCGGATTCACGGACATGCGGCGGCGGGTTCGTGGCAGTACGTGGATGGATTCGGAGGACGCACGAGCCGTGCGTCCCTACGATTAGCTGTGGTTTCAGCATGTAACAGCAGTGGTTTCGGCGTGCGATGGGATGTTATCGAATGGTCAACAGCTGGGGTTTCAGCGTGCCGTGGCTGTGAGTTTTGAATATGTTGGTGGATTGTTGATTATCAGTGGAATGCGACTATTGACAACGAATGATGGAACATTGCATCTCCTTTTATACAATATAACGCCGCCACCACCGTTTATTTACTACGGAAAAGGAATCTCTCCGCCATTCCAACAACGCGGCATCGCCATCCGGCAACAACGGTATCGGCATCCGACGACGGCTCCACACCCCTCCCGACACGCACTGTCGGCTCTCTTTCCGGACTTTCCTGCGGACACCAGCGTGCCTATAAGCGGAAAAGTCGCCACCACCTTTCCCGGCTCATATCTAAGGCCGGGGAGGATGAAATATGCCCCTTTCCGCCCCACCCCTCCACGGCCAACCGACCCCACCGGAGACACTACACCCCACATTTCGTAAAAAATTACCTACTCATGCGACTATTGAACAAGATTTGGAACCACCGACGGATGGCTCCTTTCCCTCCTTTATTCCGTCTCCTTCAACCTCCATTACCTTCCTTTCCGGCAGGCCATCCGTCTGCCCATCACTCGTCGGCGAGCCTCTCTTGTTTGCCGATACCTGCTCCTTTGCCTGTTGGCGGTCAGGACTTCAAATGCCAACAGCTGTGGTTTCCGCGCGCGATGGGGCATCATTGCCTGTCTGTAATTGCATCCAACTGTAGGGACGCACGGCTCGTGCGTCCTCGTATACATCCACGTACCAATACTAACACGCCCCGGGCATTCGGCATTAACTCCGTGTCGGGAGGACGCACGAGCCGTGCGTCCCTACAATTGGATGAAACAACGAATAATAAATGACAACCCATTGCACGCGGAAACCACTGCTAACCGTAGGGACGCACGGCCCGTGCGTCCTCGTATACATTCACGTACACCCACGACCCCGCCACGGTCATTCGGCAATAACGCCACGAAGGGAGGACGCACGAGCCGTGCGTCCCTACAGTCAGCTGTGGTTTCCGCGTGTAATGGCTGTGGTTTCCGCGCGCGATGGGACGTTATTGAAGGGTCAATTCCTTTTCATCCATTGCCAATTGTTAATTGATTTTCGTATCTTTGTCCCATCTTCGGTCTGTCAACCGGCATTTTTGCAGGGCAACTCCATTGTCCCGGCACAGCAAAACCGACATTTCCGACACCTGTCCGACTCACCATTGAGCGGAGAGCGGGCATACTTCCGGATGTCGGGGGGACGGAATCAGACCGGAAAGACAGATTTTTTTGAGTGTAAAAAAGAAAAACTTCCCATCAGGAGGAGCAGCAGATGAGAAAGATAACCATCAGAAACGTAGGTCCGATAACGGAAGCTGACATAGAACTCAAGCGAATCAACATCGTGATAGGGCCACAGTCGCAGGGCAAAAGCACGCTGCTGAAGGTGGCATGCTTCTGTGTTTGGGTGGAGAAGCGCATAGAACTCGCCCAGACCGACGAATATTTCCTGTCCGAAGACGGCTTCGCCAATCATCTATGGGCATTCCATAAGCTGGAAGAGTACCTGCTTCCGGACTCCTACATCGCTTATGAGAGCGACTACATGGCGTTTTCTTACTGCCATCAGTCCCGGAAGTTCTCGTTCAAGTGGAAGAACGGCAGATGGAAGTACCGCCGTTCGAAGATCAGCTACCTACCGTCGGAGCGCAACATAGTGGCCGCCATTCCCAATTGGTTCGAGGTAACGCTGCCACTGAACAACATTCGCAACTTCATGGCCGACTGGGAGACGGCGCGCAGGGCTTCTACAAAATCGTCGGATGTACTGAACCTTGGCGTTTCCTACCGTTTCGACCCTCAATCCAGGCAAGACAAGATACAGATAACGCCCGGTAAGTCGCTGAACTTCACCAATACGTCCAGCGGACTACAGTCGTTAGTGCCCATGTTCGTTGTCCTCGACTATCTATACACCTATATATATAAGGTGGAAACGGGGAAAAGGATTACCGATGTAGCCGAGAATGAACAGCTGCTGCGCCTCATCTACGAAGAACTGTTCCAAAAACAGAACCGCACAAAGGGGCAACTGCAGTCCGATCACGACGTATTCAGCGACAGAGACTTGATGGTACAGTTGCCATACCAAAAGAGTATAGACGGCATACGGCTTTATTTCGACGACAGAAAGACTGCCGACGAATGCGAGGAGATATACAGCCGATACGTGAAAACCGACCATTGCGATGTGTTCCTGGAAGAACCGGAGAGCAACCTCTTCCCCCCGACACAGCGAGAAGTGGCTCATTGGCTCATAGAGAATACCCTGAGCGAACGCGAACACACCCTGTCCATCACCACCCACAGCCCGTACATGCTGGGAGCATTCCTCGAAAAGAACATCGAAGTGGGACTTTTCTACTGTCTGAAAGGCGAAACCGGCATCACGATCCATACCGCTACGGAAGCAGAACTACAGGCAATCTACAGCGACGGCATAGATGCTTTCTTCAATTTGGAGAACATTCCCAGTCTGACAAAGTAGGGATTATGGAGAAAGGAAAGAGCATCCACATCGTCACGGAATGTTATACAGACACGTTGCTCGTAGAAGTTGTTGCTGAACGAAAAGGTGTCAACCATCAATCGACCTGTTCCCAGGTTGCCGCTACTATAGAAAAGAAGTTCAAAGACAGCTTTGCCATCGGTGTTATCGACGCTGATAAACGTCAACCCAACTACGTTTTGGAATGCAGGGAGATAGTCTGCTCGGATGAACTCACCTTGGTGAAACATCCCGACAGGCATCATTACTTCATCAAAATCAACCATGTGATGGAGAATTGCATTATCCATGCAGCCGAGGAGATAGGTTTCGACCTGTCGGCAAAAGGTTTTCCACCTACCAAGGAGGAATTGATGAAACTTACCAAGCACAAGAGTTCATTAGAAAACCCCCAATTGAGGGAACTTTTCAGGTCTCTTCGCTCATCAACGACAATGAAAATCCTGCACGAAACCATCTCCTA
Source organism: uncultured Prevotella sp. (assembly GCA_963551095.1). Lineage (GTDB taxonomy): Bacteria > Bacteroidota > Bacteroidia > Bacteroidales > Bacteroidaceae > Prevotella. The sequence goes on from CAUVFB010000088.1 coordinate 4,436, forward strand.
CCTCTTCCAACATCCGTACAACGCGGACGAAAACGAACTGAAACGGATATTCACCAGCCCTCGTGGCGATTTGTACATGCAAGTATAAGAGATGGAACACCTCTTTATATATATCAGAAAACTATACCGACGCTTCCGGACAATACGGCAACGAACCATGATGGCCGTATGGAGGACGATGAGCCGAGCGTTTAACGTGAAGGAAAACACGATCGTTTTCAATAATTTCAACGGCAAAGGATATGGCGACAACCCCAAGTATATTGCCGAGGAAATACTGAAACAGCAGCTCAATTACCATCTTTTCTGGCTTGTAAAAGGCGGGAAGGAAGCCCAATCCCTGCCCGATGGGGTCGAGAGCGTGCCGATAAGGAGCTTCAAAGGCATGCGCGCGCTGGCTTCAGCAAGGGTTATTGTGAACAATGTAAAGAACCCTCTGCCGTTCATCAAGAAGCCCCGGCAGTACTATATCCAAACCTGGCATGGAGCATTCGGGCTTAAATACATTGAGAATGATGCCCGGGAGCATCTCAATCCTTATTATATCAGAAACTCAATAAAGGACTCCCGGATGACGGATCTGTTCCTTTCGAGTAGCAATCTGCAGTCGGAAGAGTTCCGAACAGCCTTTTGTTACGACGGAGAAATCATGGAATGCGGCATGCCACGCAACGATTTCTACTTCCGAACAACCGACAAAGACAGACGGAACACCAAGCGTTCCATAGGCATTGCAGCCGCAACGAAAGTACTTCTCTACTGTCCTACCTTCCGCGACGACCTGTCGACAGACGCGTACAAGATCAATTGGAATGACATTCTCGCAGCCCTCGACAGCCGAAACGACGGCGAATGGGTCATATTGGTGCGTCTTCACCCGAACATTCTCCACTCCGATGGGTTGTTTAAGTACAGCGCCAGAGTCGTCAACGTCAGTTCTTTTCCCGACATGCAGCCGCTTACGGCTATCAGCGACCTACAGATCACCGACTATTCCTCCACGATTTACGACAGTATTCTGCTCAATACGCCCGTCATTCTGTATACTCCCGACATCAAGGAGTACCAACGGAGCCGCGGACTGAAACCCTTTTATTTTGAATTGCCGTTTGTCCGCACCCAGACAATGGAGCAACTCATCGACGCTGTGCGTTGTTTCGACCCCGAAAAGTGTGCCGGCGAAATGGAAAGATTCTCACAGACCTATCAAAGCTACGACCATGGCCATGCCGCGAAGCAGGTTGTGGAGAGAATCAAGCATCTTCCGCCTGTCCAGGCCGCAACTTTGACAAAAGAACGAAGCCCTCGGGAATGCTCCGGGAACGCTCCGACGTGATACCGTCTGTAAGGCCTCAATAGATGAAATGGAAAGAAAAGAAGACATAAAGCGGAAGACTATCAAAGGATTTGCGTGGAGATTGGGCGAACGATTATCCTCGCAGGTGGTCAGTTTCATCGTTTCTATCGTACTCGCACGGCTGTTGATGCCGAAGGAATACGGCGTTATCGCGCTGACAATGGTCTTCATTAACATTGCGAGTGTGTTGGCGGTCAGTGGTCTCGGAACCTCGCTCATACAGAAAAAAGACGCCGATGAGCTTGACTTCTCCACTATGTTCCATGCCGGAAACGCTCTCTCGCTGCTTCTTTACGGCATTCTTTTCTTTGCGGCACCGTACATTTCCGACCTCTACAACAATGCGCAGATCACCCCGGTACTCCGTGTTTTGGGGCTGATCATTCCCATTTCAGCCGTTAATTCCATCCAGCAGGCAAGCCTGTCACGAAAGCTCGACTTCCGGAAGTTCTTCTATGCCACCCTCATCGGTACGGTTTCGTCAGGTGCAGTAGGCATTCTGATGGCCTATCGGGGCTTCGGTGTATGGTCGCTCGTGGGACAACAGCTCACCAACCAAGTGGTCAACACCATCACGCTCAACCGTATTATCACCTGGCGGCCGCAACTTTTGTTTTCTTATGAACGCTTCAAGCAACTCTTTTCGTTCGGTTCCCGCTATATGAGCGCGAATGTTATCGGTACGTTTTTCAATGAGCTGAAGAGCGT
>CAUVFB010000089.1:0-6440 GCA_963551095.1 uncultured Prevotella sp.
AAGACGTTTGTCGTTCCTAAGGGAAGACGTTTGTCGTTCCTAAGGGAAGACGTTTGTCGTTCTTAAGGGAAGAGCTGACTTTTCTATGTGAGTAAATCGCACAATACAGGATAGAAGAAACTTTATGCAGACTATTTCCTGCCTTTTCGCCAGGGCGCAAAGTTGGGATTGAAGCTCTTCGACTGACGGTTTCTGTGCTGACTGCTACGCGACGAACTGTTTTTTCCCTTTTGCCGAGCATGCTTCTGCGGTGTATCAGATGGAAATTGGGGAGAACTGCCCACAGCACGTGGGTCGTAGCTGACGTGTCCGCTATGGTGCTGACGACGGTCGTATAGTCTCGGGATGAGGTCTTCACGGCCTATTCGTCGTAGTTCACGTTCTATATTGCGCCGTTCCTCGGGTTTGTACCAAAAGAAGAACTGCCGCTGGGCAAGCTTCTCGAGGGGCGTCTTTGCCGAGAATATCGGCTCGAGCGTATAGGGGTCGTATCCTGTATACCATGTTTCGGTAGAGACGGTCATCGGTGTCGGCGTGAAGTCCTGCACTTGCTCAAGATGGAAGTTCAGGTCTTTGGTCAGCACAGCCAGTTCGGCCATGTCTTCAGCCTGGCACCCCGGGTGGGAGGAGATGAAGTAGGGAATAATTTGTTGATGCAGATTCTCCTCCTTGTTGATTCTATCGAAAATCTGCTTAAAAGCATAGAACTGTTTGAAAGAGGGCTTGCGCATCAGGCGAAGCACGCGATCCGAAGTGTGTTCCGGAGCTACTTTCAGACGGCCGCTGACGTGGCCGGCGATAAGCTCGCGGGTGTATTGTCGGGCAGCTTCGTTGCTTTGAGTATTCTTACTTTCGTGCAGGAGCAGGTCGTAGCGTATTCCCGAACTGATATAGCTCCGGCGTATTTCGGGCAAAGCATCTACTGCATGATACACTTCCAGCAGTCTCGAGTGGTCGGTATTCAGATTCGGACATATCTCGGGATGGATGCAGCTCGGCCGTTTGCAGTGTTCACATGCTTTCGGATTACGCCCCGCCATTCCATACATATTGGCCGACGGGCCGCCAAGGTCGGATAGGTTTCCCTTGAAGTCCGGCATCTGTGCCACCAACTTCACTTCTCTGATGATACTATCCTTGGAACGACAGGTGATAAATTTCCCCTGGTGAGCCGAGATGGTGCAGAACGCACATCCACCGAAGCATCCGCGGTGGATGTTGACACTGAACTTAATCATCTCGTAAGCCGGGATGACCTTCCCGCGATACTTCGGGTGAGGCTCGCGCGTGTAGGGAAGATCGAAAGATGCGTCCAGTTCCTGCGTCGTCATCGTGGGGTATGGCGGATTGACCACCGCATACATGCCGTCGACCGCTTGCAGGATTCGCTGCGCATGTTTCTTGTTCGACTCTTCCTCTATGTGGCGGAAATTTTCTGCCTGCGCTTTCTTGTTGTGCAGACATTCCTCATGCGAATGCAGCACAAGGTCGTTCTCGCCTATTCCTCCGGGAATCTCGGCTTTCCGGCACAGATAGACCGTCTGAGGAACATCCTTTACCTCACGGATAGATTTGCCGCTTTCCAATTCCTGAGCGACCGCAACCACCTGCTTTTCGCCCATTCCATAAATGATAAGGTCGGCTCCCGACTCACATAGAATACACTTTTTCAGGCAGTCTTTCCAGTAATCATAATGGGTCAGACGGCGAAGCGAAGCCTCTATTCCACCCAGTACGACGGGTACATCGGGGTACAGTTGTTTCAGAATCCGGCTGTAAACGATAGTGGGGTACTCAGGGCGCAGGTCGTGCCGGCCGTCGGGCGAATAGGCATCTTCGGAACGCAGACGGCGGTTGGCCGTATATTTGTTCACCATAGAATCCATGCAGCCGGGGGCAATACCAAAGTACAGCCGGGGGCGACCGAGCTTCTTGAAGTCGCGATAGTCGCCATGCCAGTCGGGTTGTGGCACGATTGCCACCTTATATCCTGCCGCCTCGAGGGTTCTGCCGATGACTGCTGCGCCAAACGAGGGATGGTCGATATAGGCATCACCCGAGACGAGGATGACATCAAGCTGATCCCATCCTCTTAGTTCTACTTCTTTCCTGGTTGTTGGCAAAAAGTCGGTAAGCCGATGAAATAAAGGAGAGGACACCTGCAGGCTTTGTCTTCTCCTGTTTGCTTGCCGCCTGTCCCTGTTCATAGTGGGTTGTGTGTTCAAATCTGTTTCTTTTATTCCGTTATGTTGGGCTCTTCCTGTGGTCCTTCGTCTTCGGTTTTCTGCGCAAGCCAGTCTTTATAGAGCTTGACAAGGTTGTTCAGTCCCAAGGCTTTCATGTTCTGATTGTAAATGACATCTAGACAGAGATCGAGCAGAGCCTTGTCGGTACCCGAATCCGACTCGAGCAGACTGCGGATGTTGAAGCGTAGCCGGTTGAGAATTTCTTCGTCGACAATGCCCGTAGAGTCTACAAGATTAGACAAGAGGGCATACTTACGGATTGTACGGAGATGAGCATCTTCAATCTCAATGCTTCTTGTGCCTGAGGCATTAGCTTGGATTTTATACATATGTTATTAGTTCTTGATTAATGATTATGTTTCTACTTGAACAGATAAGCAATAATCCCGCGCATAATCTTATTGCGCATCATCTTGTCTTTGATACATTCCCAAGGGAATGCCATCGTGAATGTGCGATAGCCATTCCCGCTGTAAGCAACGGCCGCCGTGCCGCCGTTAGCATAGGTCATCGCAGTGAAAGCACCATCTGTCGGCGAGAAAATGTCGGGCAAATAGGCACCGTAATGCTCTTCGTTTATCGTTCGGTAAACGTCGAATTGAAGTCCCATTCCGCTGACCATTGACAGACTGCTGTTATCATCAGTACCCGCGTATGAAACTTTCAATGCACTGGAGAGCCAGTTGCGGTCTTGTTCAGTATTCATATCTGAAGCGAGATAGGCCCCGTTGACGAACAATCTGCCTTTTCTACGAAGATATTCGGAAAGGTATCGCTGCATACTGGGCTTACAACTCTTGTAATAGATGAGGCTGTGTCCGTCATCCTTCTCAAGTCCCAATGCTAAGTCAACCATATCATATTGCGACAGATGAATTTGTCCGTTCTCAACAGCGGTGCCGGAACAGCTGACAATATTGTATTTCTGCGCTGACTGTATAGCTTCAGCATGGGTACGGATGTAGTTGAAGTCGTTGCCGGCAATCAATTTCCCAGCCAATTCGTTTCCGCCATATCCTAATGCACCAACGCCTTCCTTTCCCATCTGATTCTTGTCGAAGTTACTCTGGCGTCCTGCCCACCCCATCGTGGAGCCGTAGCTGACACCGGGGTCTGATTCTAAATCGAATCCCTGCTCGGTCTCAGTATCAATCTGGGCTGGAGAAGATAGTCGGTGGAATCCGTTGACAATTAAGATAGTGCCTTTAGCTTCCTTAGCCCTATATGCCGACAACACTTCTGTTGGGAAACTCTCACCTCCCTGGTTACATGCCGTAAGTCGGAAACTGTACAGTACGTCCGGAGCTAATTCCATCTCATAGTCTGAAGAATGGATATTAACCCCGTTGTCGAATCCACTTGTCCCTATTGCCGTATATAGATTATAGGATCTAGGCTTAGCTGTCGGTTCGAGAGGATCGCTTACCCCATTCCACTGGATGCGTATTTTGCTACGCGAAACAAACTCTATTCGAAAGTTCCGTGGAGACAAAGGCTGCACTACATAGTCCTTATGGTGCAGTTGTGCTTCGTATTTCAAGAGGGTTTTATAGATAGAACGAGCTAAAGTGAACTTGAAATTAGGGTCTTGTCCTAAGCGAATGTCTGGGAAATTCTGATGCGACAGAGTTTCAATAATGGCTGATGGGACACGGGGAAGTCGTGTTTCACTATAGTTTTTATCCCATACGGATCGCGTAGTCCATGTCGTATGAAACGTCTGCTCTATATCTCGCTTTATATTATTGACCAATTGGTTTGCAAGCATCTTTGATATATTCCGTTGCAAACCTCCTATCAGTGAGGATGTGCCTTGTTGAGTAGTGCAAATACCCAAAGTGCCGACTAGGCTACTGTCTGTCCTCACCCCGGCATCGCTATGTACAGCCAAAGAGAGTTCAATGGGCACTTTCTTTCCTTCCTCCTTAGGAAGATAAACAGAACCTCCTGCCAACCAATTGGTCATCAATGAGCGAACATTAATGTCGTCGTTGTAATCGTTTGTCCCCTTACTTGCACTGACAACAGAGTAAGGTGCGCCAGCCCACTGGGCATAATATCTAGCTCCTTCCAAACATCTTGGCAATTGACTGACCGTTCCACCGCGTTGTATGTTTCCCATTCCACCACCGAAACGGACAGCATCGGTCGTAATAATTCCTTTATGACGACTGTGATTGGTCAGTACCACCTTATTATACATGTTACTTCCCTTATCAAAATCAAATGTTCCGAGATACACCCAAGTGCCACCACCCATCTGTTGGTTGACGTGTATGTGGGTTTCCTGACCTTTATGATAAACGATATACTTTGCATCATCAACACTTTTCTTCTGTGTCTGATAACTCACATAGACGGCATACCGACCTTCTTGTAGGAAATAAGGCTGATACGAGGCTGTGCTAAGTTTACTATTTCGCTTTCTCGCTTTTATCTGTCTTGCCGTTCCGGCTGCAAAGGGATTCTCGCCGTCTCCATAAACACCTACGTGTGATGCAAAGCCAGGAGCTTCTGTGATATTCCATTTCTTCTTTACGTTATCTTCTTTATAGTATGTAGACCTTCCATCATTATCTATTATAACCTCGTTCTGTTGCCAATCGCGCTCCCGGGGAGTAAAAACAACAGCCCCGGCATTCTCTAGCATCGGTATCAAATATGGCACAACGATAGTCTGTGTATATAAATCCTCTGTCGTACAGAATAGATTAGGGCGTTGCCACTTCCACATTCTAGAATTCAAATCATAATATCTGCCATGCGAAGCCCACAGAGACAAGTGTATATTCTGTAGTCCCGCTGTAATTTTATTGGGTCGGGAAACGTTCTCCACCCATGGATTACCCTCGTACTTCTCCTTTATGAAATTTTGAGCACAAACGCCAAAAGTCATCAAAAAGAAAAAAAAAGAAGTCGGCCACCGTCGCTGCATTTTACCTATATATCTCCTACTGTAAATTTCTCAGGATTCTTCCCTTGGAAATCCTTAAAATATAATTTTATTTCTTTCATCTCTTCTTCAACGTTTCCTGTTGGAATCACCTGTCGGGTACATTGAATCAAACGTTTCTTATAGTCTATTCCATACAAGAGAATGGGTAATCCCGCTTTCTGTGCAATGAAATAAAATCCTCTTTTCCACTTGGGATTGAGCGAGCGAGTTCCTTCTGGAGTTACACAAAGATGAAAAGAGGACGATTTCATGGCATAATCTGCCAATATATCCGTCGTATGCACATGCTTACTTCTCCACACTGGTATTCCTCCCATCCGTCTGAACAAGACTCCCAAAGGCCAAACGAACCACTCTTTTTTCATTAGAAAGTTGCTCTTAAGGCCTTCTGCGTGTGCATAAAGTTGACCTATAATAAAGTCCCAATTGCTTGTATGCGGTGCAAGACAAATTATAAACTTACCTTCTGCAGAAATGGAAACCTCTTTTCTCCATCCCATTACCCGATACAACAACCAGCGGGAAAAATTTTTCAGCATCATCTTAGCCCAGCGAATTGATTTGATCAACAATCTCACCAACCTCTTTATTTAGTCCGTTCTTAAGATCTTTGAAGTATACCTTGGCTTTCATTCCTGGCTCAACGTGGGAAACTCGTCTAACATAATTGCTGTGCATCATCAAAATGGAAGTCATTAAACAGTCCACACTTTCGGTGCTTTCTTCATAAAATGAGACTGTTACAAGTTCAGCCAACAAATCGCCACAAATGTAATTGATGGTTTTCTTCAATTTTCTCCTATTACTCATAGTTGCAAAACTTTGTTAAATTTATATTCCGAATATTTTTCAAAGGTAGAAAAAAAAGATAGACCTACAAAAGTTAAATAGAAAAATAGAGTTAAAAACTTAATTTATAACTTTTTCATCCTTAAAGTCCAAATAAAAGAAGTACTTTTGCAACATAATAATAGATGGTTTTATCATTAAAGATTTCAAAACAATAAGGTTTATGGAAATTAGTGCTTTGCAAAAAGAGAGATCTGCATATCAGCCCAAGCTGCCAAAGGCTCTTCAAGGTGCAGTAAAGATTCAGGAAGGAGAGCCTACACAGAGTATTGACAATCAAGAAGATATCAAGAAACTTTTCCCCAACACATACGGAATGCCTCTTGTTGAATTTGTTCCAGCCGATGATGCGAATAATCAGAAGATGAATGTGGGTGTCATTTTGTCTG
>CAUVFB010000090.1:0-6403 GCA_963551095.1 uncultured Prevotella sp.
AATCCTTGGTACAATGTTCTTGTAAAGGAGGGTACAGGTACGCTCCAGTATAGGTGAAAGTGGAATCTTTTCGACCAAATAATCCTCTCTCCGGGACTTCTCGACTCCCAAAAGAGGAGAAACTATACAACGCTGAAGTATTGGAAGAACCAGATTTTCCGTCGCAACTACCTGTTTCAGGAGAATGGAAAGAACAGAGGCAATACCAAACGAACCTCTGCTGGAGGAGTTTGGCAGGATGGTTATTCCGATCATCTGCCTGTTGTGGCTTATTTGGTAAAAAGAAAGTAAGTCATTTCCAGAAGTTAAAGACATTAAACTATGGACATTGAGATCCATCCTTTTGAACCGTGGCTGCCCCAAAACGCCAAGTTACTGTTGTTAGGAACATTCCCTCCGGCTCCGAAACGTTGGTGTATAGAATGGTATTACCCCAATTACACCAACGATATGTGGCGTATTTTCGGATACATCTTTTTTGGCAACAAGTTCTATTTCGTTGATGAGACGAATAAAACTTACCGTCTCGACTTATTGAAACCGTTCTTGTTGGAAAAAGGAATAGCTATTTTCGACACGGCACTGCGCATCCGTCGCACGACGGGCACAGCATCTGACAAAGATTTGGAAATAGTAGAACCGGCCGACCTCGACAGTATGCTCCGCTCACTGCCCCTTTGTAAGGCTGTGTTGGCGGCCGGACAGCTGGCAACACAAGTCTTTACCGACCATTATGGAATAGATGCACGCAAGATGAAGATGGGTGATTTCCGCGAGTTTTCCTTTGAGAGGAGGACACTGCGGCTTTACCGTCAGCCCAGCAGCAGCCGTGCTTATCCGATGAAAGTGGAGAAAAAGGCCGAGTATTATGAGCAGATGTTCAAGGAAATAGGACTGATGAAGTGAGGAAATCACCACCGTTGTCTCCATAAAAGCGTATAGTCAAGCAGGAAATGGAAAGCAAAATCACCGTCATAGGTATTGCCGGAGGTACAGGTTCCGGGAAGACTACTGTCGTAAGAAAGATTGTTGAGGCTCTGCCACCTCATTATGTAGCTGTTGTTCCGCAGGATTCCTATTACAACGACACCACACATATGACAGAAGAGGCGCGACATACCATCAATTTCGACCATCCTGATGCCTTCGACTGGAAGTTACTTATCAGGCAAATTAATGAACTGCGCGAGGGAAAAGCCATAGAACAACCAACCTATAGTTACCTTTTATGTAACCGTTTACCCGACACTGTCCATGTGGAACCGAAGCCGGTAATCATCGTCGAGGGAATTATGGCACTCATCAACAAGCGGCTTCGCGACATGATGGACTTGAAGATATTCGTCGACTGCGACTCAGACGAACGCCTGATACGCAACATTCAGCGCGATACTATTGACCGCGGCCGCACAGTTTCCATGGTTGTCGACCGCTATCTGAAAGTGCTGAAGCCCATGCACGAGCAATTTATTGAGCCAACGAAGCGGTATGCCGACATCATCATCCCGCAAGGGGGCGAGAATATCAAGGGTATCGGCATCCTTTCAAGATATATCGAGGGGCTGATACCAAAGGATTAGGTTGTTGGTTACATGTCGACTACTCAAATAAATCCCTGTTTGCGCAGTGCAGCAAGCAGTCCTTCAGACATCATTTCATTATCTTTCTTCGCATAGCGCAAGTCAGTGAACACTTGAGCAAGCGTTTCCTTATAGTTGATTTCCACAAAGTGGCGGTTCTCCTCCAGCTGTTCCTTGTGTGAATAGTACTTGTCAATAAGTTCGGGAGTATAATCTTGATAGGTTTCCTCGTGGAGAATACTCTCTATGGGCAATCGGTCGGTGGGTGCAGGCTGCTCGTCGGGCCATCCGAGAGTAATTGTTGCAACAGGCATGACAAGTCGTGGCAGATGGAAAACATCGATAAGCGACTGCGGCTGATAGATGGTCGTGCCGAGAAAGCAGGTTCCCAGTCCTTCGGCTTCGGCAAGATTACAGAAAGTCTGACAGTAGAGCAGCGCATCGGTAGCGGCATTTACAAACGAGAGAAAGTTGTCGTAGCCCGGCGTTGCCTTACGGTTCTCTGCCCAAACGGTGGTGCGCCGGAAGTCGGCACAGAAAGTAAGAACGACTGGTGCGCCCTCTACCATCGGTTGATGGAAATGTGCCGGCGCGATTTTCCGCTTCATTTCCTTATTGCGTGTAACGATAACGGAGTACAACTGTAGGTTGCCCATTGTCGGAGTGCGCTCCGCCTCGGTCAGCAACCACTTCAGTAACGTTTCTGAAACTGCTTGTTCTGAATACTTTCGGATAGTTCTTCGTGTATGGATAGTGTTCATCTCTCGGATTTTTAGGGTACAAAGTTACGCAATTGCTTCCGGTTTCGGGAAACAATTCGTAACTTCGCGCTCACAAAATTTACTAAACGGATATGACAAAGAATCTGACTTTTTCTTCGGAAGAGGCTTACAAGGCTTCTTTGAAATACTTTTGCGGTGACGAATTGGCAGCCCGGGTGTGGGTCAACAAATATGCAATGAAAGACAGCTTCGGCACTATCTACGAGCAATCTCCCTCGGATATGCACTGGCGTATTGCCAACGAAATTGCCAGAATAGAGAATAAATACCCCAACCCTTTGAATGCGCAGCAGGTATTTGACTTGCTTGACCATTTCCGTTATATCATTCCGGCCGGAAGTCCGATGACCGGCATCGGCAACAACCATCAGGTGGCATCGCTTTCCAACTGTTTCGTTATCGGACTCGATGGCGATGCTGACTCGTATGGTGGCATTATGCGCATCGACGAGGAGCAGGTGCAGCTGATGAAGCGGCGCGGAGGTGTCGGACATGACTTGAGCCACATCCGGCCAAAGGGTTCTCCAGTCAACAACTCGGCTCTTACGTCAACGGGACTCGTCCCCTTTATGGAGCGATACTCCAACAGTACGCGTGAAGTGGCGCAGGATGGACGACGCGGAGCATTAATGCTCTCCGTCAGTATCAAGCACCCCGACTCCGAAGCGTTCATCGATGCCAAGATGGAGGAGGGTAAAGTTACGGGTGCCAACGTCTCGGTGAAAATCACCGACGAGTTCATGGAGGCTGCAATAGCGGGGAAAAGCTACTTGCAGGCGTACCCTGTAGACAGCGACACGCCTAAATTCACCAAGGAAATACAAGCACACAAACTTTGGGAGAAGATTGTTCACAACGCATGGAAGAGTGCTGAGCCGGGAGTACTGTTTTGGGACACCATCATTCGTGAGAGTATCCCTGACTGTTATGCCGATTTGGGATTCCAGACTGTATCTACTAACCCTTGCGGCGAGATTCCTTTGTGTCCTTACGACAGCTGTCGCCTGCTCTCCATCAACCTTTATTCCTATGTCGCCAATCCGTTCACGAAGGATGCCTACTTTGATTTCGACAAATTCGCACAGCATGTTGTACTCGCACAGCGGCTGATGGACGACATCGTCGACCTTGAAATGGAGAAGATAGACCTCATCATGGCAAAGATAAAGAGCGACCCTCAGAACAGCGAAGTGAAGAGTGCCGAGTATCATCTTTGGGAGAAAATACGCCGTAAGAGCGGTATGGGACGCCGAACGGGTGTGGGTATCACAGCCGAAGGCGACATGATAGCAGCCATGGGACTACGCTATGGCACGCAAGAAGCTACTGATTTCGCCGTCAAAGTTCACAAGATGCTGGCTCTGAAAGCCTACCGTTCGTCTGTCATCATGGCTAAGGAACGTGGCGCATTCGAAATATACGACGCACAGCGAGAAGAGAACAATCCGTTTATCAGGCGCATTAAGGAAGCCGACGCGCAACTTTACGAGGAGATGACAAAGTACGGACGGCGCAACATAGCCTGTCTGACCATCGCGCCTACGGGTACAACTTCGCTGATGACCCAAACAACTTTGGGCATCGAACCTGTATTCATGCCCGTATACAAGCGTCGCCGCAAGGTGAATCCGAACGATAAGGACGCGCACATTGACTTCGTCGACGAGGTGGGCGACTCGTTCGAAGAGTATATCGTTTATCACAACAAGTTTCTGAAATGGATGCAGGTGAACGGAATCGACACTACGAAGAAGTATACACAGCAGGAAATTGACGATTTGGTAAAGCGTTCGCCTTATTATAAGGCTACGGCCAACGACGTAGACTGGCTGATGAAGGTACAGATGCAGGGGGCTATACAAAAATGGGTGGATCATTCCATCTCCGTAACGGTCAATCTGCCGAACCATGTTGACGAAGCGTTGGTCAACAAACTCTACGTTGAAGCATGGAGAAGCGGCTGTAAGGGTTGCACCATCTATCGCGACGGTAGCCGTTCGGGCGTAATGATTTCCGTTTCCAAGAAGAATAAGAAGAAGGAAGGGGTGCCGGAAGATGAGAACAGCAAGGATCTTGAATTGGCGGAAGAGAAGCATACGCACCCATTCGTCAAGATTCCACAGGTGGTAGAGGTGCGCCCGAAAGAGCTTGACTGCGATGTGGTCCGATTCCAGAACAATAAAGAGAAGTGGGTAGCCTTTGTCGGACTCCTCGACGGGTATCCTTACGAAATCTTTACAGGCTTGCAGGACGACGAAGAGGGTATCGCCCTGCCCAAAAGCGTTACTAAAGGCAAGATCATCAAGAATACAAACCCTGACGGTTCGCGCCGTTACGACTTCCAATTCGAGAACAAACGCGGCTATAAAACCACTGTCGAAGGACTCTCTGAGAAGTTTAACCCTGAGTATTGGAACTATGCCAAGCTCATATCGGGCGTTCTTCGCTACCGGATGCCCATTGATCACGTAATGAGACTTGTCGGTTCGCTGCAGCTGAAGACCGAGAGCATCAATACATGGAAAAACGGTGTGGAGCGGGCTTTGAAGAAATACGTAACCGACGGTACTAAGGCGAACGGTCAGAAATGTCCTATCTGTGGACAGGAGACGCTCGTCTATCAGGAGGGATGCCTCATTTGTACCAACTGTGGGGCTTCGCGATGCGGATAAGATGCAACTGAAATCAAGCTATATACATTTGAAAGGACTGCGTTTCCACGCCTTTATCGGTGTGGGAGAACAGGAACGAAAGGTCGGAAATGACTACGTTGTCGACCTTCACCTGCAATATCCCATCACGCACGCAATGGAGTCGGACGATGTTGCCGATACGCTCAACTACGCCGAAGTGTTTGAAGTGGTGAAAGAAGTGATGGCTGAGCCTTGCCGACTCTTGGAATACGCTGCACATAAGCTCGTTCAAAGATTGGAAACGGCGTTCCCCGGCATCCTATCCATCGACCTCGAACTCTGCAAGCTCAACCCTCCGATGGGAGCCGACTGTAATGGCGCGAGCATCGAAGTGCATTTCAATCGGGAAAGCAGCTCATCCGCTGAGTGAAAGCGCGTACTTTCACACAGCAAACGAGGGAGTGTATCAAAACAGGCACACTCCCTCGTTTGTATTTGTACTCATCTGTCGGGATATAGCTTCGGGTTTGTGCTTCTTTACTTCTGTGCTCCCGGCATCTGAATCCCTCTGCCTGAGTCAGGCGATCCTATTCCTGCCGCTCAAAACCCACTAAGTTAAACGGCAATTATCCTCTAAGTTAAACGACGATTGTCCTTTAAGTTAAACGACGATTGTCCTTTAAGTTAAACGACGATTGTCCTCTAAGTTAAACGACGATTGCCCTTTAAGTTAAACGACTTTTTCCGTTCCTAAGGAAGGGTATTCATCGTTCCTTAGGGAAGACATTCGTCGTTCCTTAGGGAAGACATTCATCGTTCCTTAGGGAAGACATTCATCGTTCCTTAGGGAAGACATTCGTCGTTCCTTAGGAAAGACTTTCATCGTTCCTTAGGGAAGACATTCGTCGTTCCTTAGGAAAGACATTCATCGTTCCTTAGGGAAGACGTTCGTCGTTCCTTAGGGAAGACATTCGTCGTTCCTTAGGAAAGACATTCGGCATTCCTTAGATAACAGAATATTGCTGTCCGGTAAACCTTTTCCACATATAAAAGCCAAGGGCTAAAATCCTCTACAAACATGGGTGGTGCTCATTGCCAATCTACTCTGTACTGTTATCTCCAGAATGATAAAAAGACACATATCATCTGTCCCTTTGGGAATATACTGTCTGATAAGCTTGTTGATGTTCTCGACAGCTCCTTTCTGCCATGAAGACATAGAAGTACGAATCGACAAAAGCTGGCGGAAGGCTTAGCAGTTAAGAAAAAAAGTATTACCTTTGCCACCGCAATGAGATTAGCAAACTGGGAAAAGCACTCCCGAGGAGTTTCCTTTGTCCTATACCTGGTGTTCTGTAGAGTCCAACAGCAAATGCAAAATTAGTGAAAAGTTTTGAAGAAACAATTT
>CAUVFB010000091.1:0-6394 GCA_963551095.1 uncultured Prevotella sp.
AGCTTTTCATTCTGTTTGAAATTTAAAAATGAAGATTTGTTGTTCTCTTTGAATGGCTGATTCTATTTGATTTGTCTCGATTTATGGAATCTCTGCCCACAAGGCATTCTACTCATCGGCACAGGGTTTAAGGTCGTCGGACTTCTTCGGCCGCGTCATCACTTCTTCCTTATACCGCTTGATGTTTTGGTTAAGGTAGTTGATAAGCGAAACAAAATCCTTGTCGGTGCCCACCACCACGACGGCGTTGATCAGCCGGACGACGTTCAGATACGCCTCGTCGGTAGCCGAACGAGCCTTGCGCAGCGCACCGGCCACTTGCAGCGACCGATCATCGGTACGGTTGACGAGCAGCTCGTCGATTGCATTGTTCGCCTTGCGCAACTCGTCGACGTAGGGTTTCAGACCGAGAAGCGTTACCTGTTCGGAAAACTTCGTGTTCAGGTCGTCAACAAGGTTCATAATGCGCGAAGTCTCCCGTTCCAGCTGCATATTGGGATCGATATCGTAGTCCTTCAAGTGCTGTTTCAATTCGGCAGCTGCTTTCGCCATGTTTTCCGTGGGCATACGCAGAAAACCCTTCACGGCCGAGCGATAGCCGCGAAAGAGCGAGTCGCGCTCCTTGTCTTTGGCGACGATTTGGTCGGTGTACGGGTTTTTCTTGGAGAGCATGAGATACTTGTCCTCCTCCTTCACGGCCGCCTTGAGCAATTCCATTGCTATTTTCACGTTGGGAGTGGTGTCCACTGCACCCGATCCTTCCATTACTTCTTCAACGTTCTTCGTGTAGATGAAGTGCGCGTCGTTGGTGAGACGGTGCAGATCAATGGTTCCTATCTGCACTGGATTGTTAACAGTTTGTTTCATAATAAATAATTTAATTGATTGAAAATTTTTCTTCTATCTTGTTTTGTGAGGTTCACCCACATGTGCAAGTCTCTTTTCATGTGCTTTGATGTTTGCCGGGCTTCGGTAGTTAACAAAACTTTCATTTTGATGTTTGCCGAGCTTCGGCAGTTAACAAAACTTTTGCTTTGACGTTTGCCGAGCTTCGGCAGTTAACAAAACTTTTGCTTTGACGTTTGCCGAACTTCGGCAGTTAACAAAACTTTTGCTTTGGCGTTTGCCGAACTTCGGCAGCTAACAAAACTTTTGCTTTGGCGTTTGCCAAAGTCGGGCAAGGTTCCCGACTCATTCGGTTGCGTCGAGAATCCGGATCAATGGTTCCGAATCGACTCCATCTTTGTCTCGTCATCATTGTTTAGAGTTTTTTTGTTTTGTTCGATTGGTTTTGATTTGCAGAAATTCTGCCTCTGAGCACACTCCCTCTTCAATTCGATTGTGCCGACAGACATACCCATTCCTCTCAAATACTTTGCTGAATCAGTACGAGTAGTCCACCTGTCGGGAGAGGTCTGCATGACAAATTTAAGAAAAGACAAGAATTTGGAGCACAAATTTTTGTATAAAATGCTAAATCCCGTGATTTTTTACCCCCTAAAACCCCTAACGTCCCCCTAAAAACACCTAATAATAGCCTTTGGTCATGTAAAAATAAACACGTAACTTTGTCCCCACTATTTATATTCAAACAGCATTTCATATGGATAAGATCAATCATGTGCTCGCAGAAAAATATAACTGTTTCTTGAACTCGCGGGGCAAAACTACCGTACAACGCCATCAGATTATCATCTTTTTATTCCACGCCCTCCTCGTCTTCTGCATCGTCGGCACACAGTCTGTGGGACTGGCCGGCTCGCAGGATACAATTCCACTGACGATGAGTTTCCTTCATCTAGCAACCTGCCTCGTGGCACTGGCGTTCTTCTACGCCCGAAAGGTGTCTGCGCCTACGGCTCTCTTGTTCGTGTCGTTCGTGTCGCAGATCACCGTCATCTGTCGCTTCGTCTACTTCTCCCTGGTGCGCCCCGAACATTATCTCCAGTTCATCATCCTCAACCAGACAGTGTCGCTGTTGACGGTGGTGTTGCTTGTGATGTGCTTCGTGAAATACATGCCGATCATCATCACGCTCATCAGTTTGGTCACGTACGGGTTTGTTTCCTTCTATTTGAAAGATGCGTCCCTATTGAAACTCTTCATGTTTTTTTTGGGCACAACATTGATGCTCTGTGGGATGGGCGAACTGCTGCGCCGCAATATAAAGAATCTACAGACAGAGGCGACTGGCCAGCACTGCAGCAATCCGGCACTCATGTACGCCGTGAAACTGAACGAACAGGAGATAGAAGCCTATCTGCGCATAAGCAGTTCCAAAGAACTGTCGCCCGAAGAAGCCGACCGCCTGTTTGATAAGTTCAAGCCGAAATCTCGGCACAACCTTATCCATCTCGTGCGTCAGCATCTGCGCAGTCATCTCTTGGACGACTGCGATCTCACACGGCTTTGTCCAACACTCACCAAGTCGGAGGTTGACGTGTGCAACCTCATCCTGCAAGATAAGAAACGGAGCGAGATTTGCCGGCTGCTCGACAAGACAGAGAAAAACATCGACGTGGTGCGTAGCCATGTACGCAAGAAACTGAACGTACCGGCCGACCAGGATCTTAAGAATTTCCTTATGACCCTACTGGTAGAGAGGAAGTAAAAAAGAGTTTTGATTGGTTCGATTCATGGCATTTTATCCGCGTTCAGGATGGATAACTGGCCGGCTACCTGATTGGTCAGTTCTACAAACTGCGGAATCGAAAGCTGCTCGGGACGCATTGTCATCATCGACTGTTCATAGAAATTCTCTGCTGGTTTCTGACCCGGAAACAGTTGGCGCAAACTGACACGCAGCATCTTACGGCGTTGATTGAAAACCGCTTTCACTACACGCTTGAACATCTGGGCGTCGCACCCCAGTTCGGTAACCCTGTTACGTGTCATACGGATGACGGCACTCTTGACTTTAGGCGGCGGACAAAAGACCTCTTCGCCGACCGTAAAGAGATACTTCACGTCGTACCACGCTTGCATCAGAACTGAAAGGATTCCGTAGGCCTTACACCCCGGCTGCGCAGCTATCCGTAGCGCAACCTCATGCTGAATCATTCCCGTGCAACAGGGAATGAGATCCTTGAAGTCAAGCATTTTGAAGAATATCTGCGACGAAATATCATACGGATAATTGCCCGTCAAAACAAACTGTCTGCCACTAAAAACTGTCTGAAGATCCATCCTGAGGAAGTCCTCTTCCAATATGTTTTCGCGCAAGTCGGGAAAACGCTCACTCAGGTAGGCGACGCTCTCCGCATCAATCTCCACCGCCTTCACCTCACGCGGTTTTTCGACGAGAAACTGTGTCAATACGCCCATGCCCGGACCGATTTCCAGCACGGGTATGTCGGGACACGCATCCACGGTGTCGGCAATGCAACGGGCTATATTCAAGTCGGTGAGGAAATGCTGACCGAGATTCTTTTTGGGTCTGACCGATTTCATGATTTTTATTTATTTGACCACAAAGATAACATTTTATTTTGTGTTTCTGAGCTATTTAAGTATCTTTGCTCTCACAAGTATGAAAACAAAGAAACTGATCAGAAATCTTATGAAGACAATGCCCCCTCTCATTCTCGGAGGAGGCATTCTCTACTGGATGTATCGCGGTTTCGACTTCTCCAGCACAGAAGATGTACTCCTTCACCAAATGAACTGGACTTGGATGCTGTTATCTCTACCTTTTGGCGTTTTGGCACAGACTTTCCGTGGATGGAGATGGAAACAGACATTGGAACCTTTGGGCGAGAAGCCGCGCGCTTCGGTATGTGTCAACTCCATTTTCCTCTCATATGCCGTGAGTCTTGTCATTCCACGGATTGGAGAATTTGCCCGGTGCGGTGTTCTCAGCCGCTATGAAAAGGTTTCATTCCCCAAGGCATTGGGCACAGTTGTAACTGAGCGCGCAGTCGATATGATCATCATCCTGATGATGACGGGGGTCGCTTTCCTGACGCAATTAAGTGTCTTCGTCAGTTTTTTCAGCCGCACAGGAACACGGATAGACGGTCTCTTCGAACGATTCACAACCACAGGGTGGATAGTAACGGCCATCTGTGGAATGGCTTCGATTGCATTGGTCTGTCTTGTGCTCCGCAGACTCGCACTATATAAAAAGGTAAAGGAAACACTAACCTCCATTTGGCAAGGTATCATCTCACTCGGCAGACTTCACAACGTCCCATTGTTCCTGTTTTACAGCGCGGCCATATGGGTGAGCTATTTCCTGCACTACTTCCTGACTTTCTACTGCCTTGAAGCCACAGCGCACCTTGGTGTCGCTTGCGCACTTGTCAGTTTCATCGTCGGATCAATAGCAGTCATCGTGCCAACTCCCAACGGTGCCGGATCATGGCACTTCGCGGTAAAGACAATGCTCATCCTTTACGGTGTCGCCGACGTACAGGCACTTTATTTCGTTCTCATCGTCCACACCATACAGACCCTGCTGGTCGTCCTTTTGGGCATCTACGCCTGGATGTCGCTGGGCTTCACCAAAGCCCGGATATGGGTGGGAAACGTCGGACAGACTGAATACATGAATCAATCATAAACAATTACTTTTCAATAACCTTTAATTCACAACATTATGAGCGAAATCAGCAAATTGAAACCAGAGGGGCTCTGGCGTAATTTCGATGCACTGACGCAGGTTCCGCGGCCATCCGGGCATTTGGAGAAGGTACAGCAATACCTTCTCGACTTTGCTAAAAGGGTGGGCGTAGAAGCATTGCTCGATCCAGCCGGCAACATTGTCATGCGCAAGCCGGCTACCCCGGGCTATGAGAACCGAAAGACAGTTACGATGCAGGCTCACATGGACATGGTTCCACAGAAGAGTCCGGACAGTAAGCACAACTTCGAGACCGACCCCATTGAGACGCACATCACTGACGGATGGGTGTACGGAAACAACACGACCTTAGGTGCTGACGACGGAGTCGGCGTGGCGGCTATCATGGCCATCATGGAGAGCAAGGAACTCAAGCACGGTCCTATCGAAGGCCTGATTACAGCCGACGAAGAGACGGGCATGTTCGGTGCCAACGACTTGCCTACAGGCGAGTTGCAAGGCGACATCCTGATGAATCTCGACTCAGAGACTTGGGGAAAGTTCGTCATCGGATCTGCCGGGGGTATAGACGTAACTTCGACACTTGCCTACAAGGGTGTAGCCAACGATCAGGAGGTAGCCGTCAAGGTAACGCTGAAAGGTCTGCGCGGTGGTCACTCAGGTTTGGAAATCAATGAAGGCAGAGCCAATGCCAACAAGGAGATGGTTCGCCTTGTCAGCAAGGCCATCCGGCAACTAAACGCACGCTTGGCAAGTTGGATCGGTGGCAATATGCGTAATGCTATCCCATTCAAGGCTGAGGTTGTGTTGGCATTGCCGAAAGCCAACGTCGAGGCACTCAAGAAGTTTGTTGCAGAGCAGAAAGCAGCCCTCGAGGATGAATTCAAGACTATCGAGAGAGGCATAGAGTTCTTCGTTGAAGAGACCGAAAAGCCCGCTACACTTGTTCCGGCAGATATTCAGGAGCGACTCATCAATGCTATCTACGCTTGCCACAATGGTGTGCTGCGCATGATACCTGTCTATCCCAATGTAGTCGAGACATCCTCCAACCTTGCCATCATCGACATCACGCCCGACCGTGCAGCCATTAAGATTTTGGCACGCTCCTCCCGCGAGGACATGAAAGAGTATATCTGTGGCCAAATAGAAAGCTGCTTCAACATGGCAGGCATGAAGACCGAGTTCAGCGGCAGTTACGGAGGCTGGGATCCCAATCCCGACAGCGAGGTGCTGAACCTGCTGAAGAAGATCTACAAGGAGCAGCACGGCGAGGATGGTATCGTGCAGGTAGACCATGCCGGTCTTGAATGTTCGATCATTCTCGGCAAGTATCCTCACATGGATGTTGTCAGCTTCGGTCCCACTATCCGCAGTCCGCACACGGCAACCGAGCGATTCGAGATTGCTTCGGCAGAGCCGTTCTGGAACCTCCTCGTGCAGGCTTTGGAAGAAGTCCCGGCAAAGTAGTCAAGAAAGTATTCACACTAATCAAAAACTATACAAAAAGAAAAGTAGACAAAGACAAAACAAATATTTAACTCATTCGACACTTAAAGTCAGAGCCGTCCAATGCGAGAGAACTCCCGTTGGCGGCTCTACTGTTTTTCGGGGGCGTAATAGCTTCCCTATATTAAAGGCAATGGAAAAGAAGGCAAAGTCAGCATACTGATCTTACCTTTTCCAAAATGTCTGCGCCACCTGTAGATAGTATGTATAAGAATAGATAGACAGTATGTATAGAAAGCTATAGATAGTATGTATAGGGAACGATAGATACTATGTATAGGAAGCTATAGATACTATGTATAG
>CAUVFB010000092.1:0-6284 GCA_963551095.1 uncultured Prevotella sp.
ACAATCGTCTTCCCTTAGGAACGACAATCGTCTTCCCTTAGGAACGACAATCGTCCTCCCTTAGGAACGTCAATCGTCTTCCCTTAGGAACGACAATCGTCGTTTAACTTAGAGGACAATCGTCGTTTAATTTAGAGGACTTCGGTCGTCAAAATTGAATATCCAAGTCCCTGAAAATCAATCCTTTTACGGGTAGTAGGGACGGAACGCAGAAAATATCAAGATAGAATGGAAAAGCGTAACTTTGTAAACATCCAGTGCCTCGACAGGGAGCAGCTGCTCAACCTGATCCGTATGGCACGGGAATTTGAAAAGCATCCCAACAGAGAGCTTCTCAAAGGCAAGGTCATTGCCACCTTATTTTATGAACCCTCCACACGTACCCGCCTCAGCTTCGAGACGGCTGCCAACCGCCTCGGGGCACGTGTCATAGGATTCACCGACGCGAAAGTCTCGAGCGTCAGCAAGGGCGAAACGCTCAAGGATACGATTCTCATGGTGTCCAACTATGCCGATGCCATCGTTATGCGCCACCACATCGAGGGGGCAGCACAGTACGCTTCAGAAGTGGCACCCGTGCCGATTATTAATGCCGGAGATGGCGCACACCAGCATCCCTCCCAGTGTCTGCTCGACCTCTATACCATCTATCAGACGCAAGGCACGCTGGAGAATCTTAACTTCTACCTTGTCGGCGACCTCAAATACGGGCGCACCGTTCATTCGCTCATTATGGCCCTGCGCCACTTCAACCCCACCTTCCATTTCATTGCCCCCAAAGAACTCGCCATGCCCGAGGAATATAAACTATACTGCCGCGCACACAACATCCGCTTTGTAGAGCACGACGACTTCACGCCCGAGGTGATTTCCGGAGCCGACATCCTCTATATGACACGTGTACAAAAAGAGAGATTCTCAGATCTGATGGAATATGAACGCGTAAAGAATGTCTACATCCTCCGCCGCGACATGCTTTCGCTTGCCAAGGAAAACATGCGCATTCTTCATCCACTGCCCCGCGTCAACGAGATTGCCTATGATGTCGACGAGAGTCCGCACGCTTACTACATCCAACAAGCGCGCAACGGACTCTTTGCCCGTGAGGCCATCTTCTGTTATAGCCTCGGTATCACATGGGAAGAAATCAAGAATGACAACACGATCATCGCCTGATAGACATTGAGAGATGGGTGATGATAATACCCTTGCACTTGTACATCGACAATACAATCCTTCATCACCTCCCATCCCCCGCACCTGAAGCCCGACCCTTATCAACAAACACCCAAAGAGAATATGTCAAAGAAAGAACGCTTAGTAGCCGCCATCGAAAACGGCACTGTTATCGACCATATACCATCCGAGAAAACCTTTCAGGTGGTCAACCTGTTACAACTCCAAAAGCTCGTCACCCCCGTTACCATCGGCTATAATTTCTCATCGAAGATGGTAGGTACGAAAGGTATCATCAAAGTGAGCGACAAGTTTTTCACCGATGATGAAATCTCCCGTCTCTCGGTCGTAGCACCGAACGTAGTACTCAACATCATTAAAGACTATGAAGTGGTAGAGAAGAAAAAGGTGGTAACGCCTGACGAGCTTCATGGAATCGTACGCTGCAACAACCCCAAGTGCATCACCAACAACGAACCGATGCCAACCATCTTCAACGTCGTCGACAAAGCGCGAGGCATTCTCAAATGCCACTACTGCGATAAAGAGCAGCAGATAGAGAAGGTAGAGCTTTGCAAAAGCGAAGAATAGAAGACGCATACACACAGCAACCACCCTGCAGCGTTCTGTCCTCTTTCTGACAATACTGCTTTCTGTCGCACCCAGTACTGTGCACGGAGAAAACGACTATATAAAAAAGTTCCGTTTTCTTTGGGGCATTCCACATAAATCACTACATTTGCAGCAATTTAATAACTAATCCACTGCCGGATAAACAACCCTTAACGGAAGTCCCCGGCAGTCAAACCTACTAATTCAGAACAACATGAGAAAAGATCAAGAAATTTTCGATCTGATTGAACAGGAGCACCAGCGACAGCTTAAAGGCATGGAACTGATAGCTTCAGAGAACTTTGTCAGCGACGAAGTAATGAATGCTATGGGGTCCTATCTGACCAACAAGTATGCTGAAGGTTACCCCGGCAAGCGTTATTACGGCGGTTGTCAGGTAGTAGACAAGGTAGAAACGCTTGCCATTGAACGCATCAAGCAAGTCTTCGGTGCCGAATATGCAAACGTACAGCCGCACTCAGGTGCTCAAGCAAATCAGGCTGTGTTCCTCGCTGTGCTTAAACCGGGCGACACCTTTATGGGTATGGATCTCGACCACGGAGGGCACCTGTCTCACGGAAGCCCTGTCAATACGTCAGGTATCCTCTATCATCCCGTAGGCTATACGCTCAACAAAGAGACAGGGCGTGTTGACTACGACAACATGGAGAAACTCGCACGCGAACACAAGCCGAAACTCATCATCGGTGGCGGTTCTGCCTACAGTCGTGAATGGGATTACGCCCGTATGCGCAAGATTGCCGACGAAGTGGGTGCGCTTTTTATGGTCGATATGGCTCACCCTGCAGGTCTTATCGCCGCAGGTCTGCTCGACAATCCATTGAAATACGCTCACATTGTTACCACTACTACCCACAAAACTCTCCGTGGTCCGCGCGGCGGCGTTATCCTTATGGGCAAAGACTTCGATAATCCTTGGGGCTTGACAACAAAGAAAGGCGAGATCAAGAAGATGTCCGTACTGCTCAATTCTGCTGTATTCCCAGGAAATCAGGGCGGTCCTTTGGAACACGTTATTGCTGCAAAGGCAGTTGCTTTCGGCGAGAATCTTCTCCCAAGTTGGAAAGAATACGCACAACAGGTAAAGAAAAACGCTGCAACCCTCGCACAGGCATTGGTCGACCGCGGCTTGCACATTGTCAGCGGTGGTACCGACAATCACTCTATGTTGCTTGATCTTCGTGGCAAGTATCCTGATTTGACAGGTAAGGTAGCCGAGAACGCTCTCGTAGCAGCTGATATTACGGTCAATAAGAATATGGTTCCGTTCGACAGCCGTTCAGCTTTCCAGACCTCAGGTATTCGTCTTGGCACAGCAGCTATGACCACCCGTGGTGTGAAAGAAGATATGATGTTGCTCGTAGCAGAACTTATCGACGAAGTTCTTGCTTCTCCTGAAGACGAGAAAGTCATTGCCCGTGTTCGCGAGAAAGTAAATGCAACGATGAAGGATTATCCTCTCTTCGCTTATTAAGACATTGTTTTTTGACATAAGTTTTATATTGGAAAGACAAGGAGGCTTCGCGATGAAGTCTCCTTGTTTGGATATTTGATACACGTTTCCAACGTAGTTTAGTCTTATCCTGTATTTAGGCGTAATGGACGTTTGGTAGGCTGAAAACCTCTCGGGTTTTAGTAATGGACATTTAGTAGACTGGTAATCCCAGTCTACTTTTTCATATTTAGAAATCCATCTATGAACTTCTTTTTATTAGTCTCCTTCATTCCATTATGATTATGCAGTGCTCTTTAAGTTGTGAGTTAAATCCTTCCAAGAGATTTGTCGTATTGGGTATCTCTAATTCCGGATATGCACAGGGCAGGAAGTTACAGCTTGCAAAGCCCGACATGCCCATCACACACCACTGCCTTTATCCGAGTTCCACCCTCCTCAATGCATCTGAGACCATCAAGGTACTCCTTATTGTTTTCGTTCTTGACAGACTTTCGATGAAGTATCCTGCCTGATGCAGCATCTTGAAACAGCATTGCACCAAAGGTCTTGGAAAAGTAGGTCGTATTCAGTATTATGGTTGCAGATACAAGATAGATGAGAGGAAAGCTTTCTGCCACTGAACTTAACCTACGACGTATGGCTCTTTCTGAACATTTGTGAAGAATGGAAAGCTCAGAAATGGTTCGCTTCTCAGGCAGATAGTCATTCCATAAACAGACATTGTCTATACGCCGGACGCTTTGAAATTGCTTGCCGCAATCTCTGCAAAAGTACATTTGGATGTTACGTCGATGCCCATTCTTTTTAACATTTGAGCTGTTACAGAATATACAGTTTTTTATTCATAAGTTTTCAAATGCTACAAAGGTAATAAATAAAGGACATTCGAGAGGTTTTCAGCCTACCAAATGTCCATTACGCCGAAAAAGAAAATATGCCGCTTGTCTGACATATCCTCTTGTCTGCGAAAGCAACAAGGCTTGTTCGTTTGTGAACAAGCCTTGTTTGCAATGTCAATAAGGCTTGTTTGAAACCCAATAAGGCTTATTTGTCAATCCACCCAGTGGTTAATGGTTACAGATTTTGCTACTGTCTACTGTAAATTGTTCCTGTCCGGAAGGCTTAAATTTACCTTTCCGTGCAAGGAAATCTACCAGTTCGGCGGCTGTCATTCCCTCGGCAGAGCAGGTATGGAAGCGTTCTTCCATCCCGAATTGTGCTTCGATAGCCTTTATAAGTTCTTCTTTCGTTGCATAATTGTGTCCTTCCATCATGTGGAGGACTTCATGTCCGTGTGCCATTATTCCTTTTATTTTCGTTTAATAACAGTTCCGTTAGCCTGATGGGTAGCGAGAACGAGCACCTCTGCAATCTGTACGTGAGCCGGGGCCGACACTGCATAGAAAGCTACATCGGCTATATCGCTACCCGAAAGTGGCTGAATGCCCTTGTAAACATTGTCTGCACGCTCGTCGTCGCCGTGGAAACGCGTATTGGAAAAGTGGGTCTGCACCAGTCCCGGCTTGATGTTGGTAACACGCACAGCCGTATCTGCCACATCAATCCGAAGTCCGTCGGTTAGTGCTTTCACTGCTGCTTTTGTTGCACAGTAGACGTTTCCACCAGCATATGCGGCATCTCCTGCCACCGAACCGATATTAATGACATCCCCATATCCACGAGCTACCATACCTGGAACGACAAAGCGCGTCATCGAAAGTAGTCCCTTAATGTTGGTATCTATCATCGTATCCCAATCATCAAACGACCCTTCATACTCCGGTTCCAACCCGAGGGCAAGTCCGGCATTATTGATCAGCACGTCGACTGCAGCCCACCGGCTTTCGAGTGACTCTACCGCAACCTTCATAGCCTCCCTGTCGCGAACATCAAAGAGCAATGTACGAACCTGCGCGCCGTCTGTTTCAAGCAACTTTTTAACTTCTTCCAGTCGGTCAGCTTTCCGTCCTGTAATAATAACATCGTACCCCCCTTGTGCAAATCTGCGTGCACAAGCTTCGCCGATACCACTGGTAGCACCCGTGACGAGTGCAATTTTCCTTTCCATAGTTCTCGTTTCGTTTTTGTAATATTATATATTTAGATCACAAAGATAGGCATTTCCAGGCTCAAACATGCATCCACGCATATATTTTATTGGGTTATTCCTGTCGTAAAACGAACGAGAATAGTGGTAAACAAAAGAATAACTCTTACAAATATTCGCTATTTTTAGCGAAAAAGTCTATCTTTGCAATCTGAGGAAACAGATAGGGTTATCATTGATCGGAAACGAAAAGCCATTATGAAATATGCCATCATAGCTGCCGGAAACGGTTCGCGACTCGCCAAGGAAGGAATAAATGTACCGAAACCATTGATCGAAATCAACGGTGAAAGCCTTATCGACAGGCTTATACGTATATTTCGGGAGAATGATGCTACGGAGATTCTCATCGTATGCAACGAAGAGATGCCCGAAGTAAGCCGTCATTTGACAGCCGTGCAGCGGGATGGACTCTACGGACAAACCGTGCCCGTGCGGTTTATCGTTCAGTCTACACCCAGTTCGATGCACAGTTTTCATGTATTGCGAGGCTTGTTGGGCAACGAACCGTTTGTACTGACGACTGTCGATACGGTGTTTCGAGAGGATGAATTTGGCGATTATGTGCGAGCATTCTCAAAGGCTGTTGCATTGGGAAAGCATGCACTGATGGGCGTTACCGATTATATTGACGACGAAAAACCACTCTATGTAGGCACGACGGAGATCGCTTCTGCCCATCAGCCATTACCAAATCTATCAGTTACTGGCTTCTACGATACACCGAATCCTCCTTGTCAATATATTTCTGCGGGCATCTACGGACTCACAGCACCTTGTCTTGACACACTGCAGCGTTGTATTGACCGGGACGAGAGCCGTATGCGCAATTTCCAGCGTGCCCTTCTCACAGACGGATTATGTGTCAGTGCCTATCCATTTTCAAAGGTAATCGACATTGACCATGTGGAC
>CAUVFB010000093.1:0-6277 GCA_963551095.1 uncultured Prevotella sp.
CCGTGCGTCCCTACAGTTGCTGTGGTTTCTTGCTTGTTATGGGGTGGTATTTATCATCAACAGCTGCTGTTTCGGCGAGCGTTGCGTGTTATTGACAAATCACACCATCACTACTCGTTAACCAACAATATGTAGGGGAAATACCGAACAATGTAACTTTTTTATTTTTTTTCTTGCAAATTTGAATTAAAAAGTCTATCTTTGTGGTGTGTTTCTGCCGTTGGGTCATTATCAATTGTACAAAAAAGCAGCATACTAATAAGCTAAACAAGACAGAGATGAGATACAGTTAATCTATTTTTAACTATAAGAGAATAGTCTCCTGTAGTCATTTCATAAAAAGGAGGAACAAGATGAGAAGAATAAAAACAGCAACACTTTTGTTGTTAACCATTATGTTTGTTTGTTCTCAGAAGATGTGGGGACAAGTTAACTACTACGATTTGTATGTTACAGAATACGGACAGGTGGAGCAAGCCCTGGGAGATAAGTGGAACACTATCGACTCTCTGATCGTGCACGGTCCTATTGATGCTGCCGATTTCAAAACATTCATTCATTTTGCAAAAGACGGACCATTGATCATACTCAATCTGCAATATGCGCAGGTTAAGGATAACAAGATCCCCGATAACGCATTTTTCGATGTAGATCTGTACTATTCGGGACAGCATTTGGATCTCCGCCGCATTATTCTTCCCGATAATATCACTGAAATAGGCCGCGATGCTTTCCATAGGGTCGCATTAAGGGAGATAAACATTCCTTCTTCAGTGAGAAAACTGGGTATCTTAGCCTTTGAAGAGGACAAATGGCTTCAAACCAGTCCATTGATCATCCCCGAAGGAGTTACTGAAATTCCTGCCAGATGTTTCACATCTTGCAGAAAACTCAAGAAAGTTGTTCTTCCTTCGACACTTAAAAGCATCGGTACACTTGCGTTTCATGGGGCGTATGTGGAAGAGATGAATTTCCCGGAAGGGCTGGATAGTATCGCATTTTCAGCCATGGCTTATACCCATCTCACAGAGGCTGTACTGCCAAATACCGTAAGAAGATTAGAGGGCAATGTTTTTGAGGAGTGCCCAAAGCTGCGGAGACTTGTTCTACCGGAAGGTATTACAGAGATTCCTTCGGACTTATGTTATGGCTGCAGAAACTTAGAGGAAGCTGAAATACCGGAATCGGTCGTCAGGATCAAAAGCGGTGCGTTTTATGATTGCGTCAAACTGAAGACCAGCCTCCCTCCTGGGATCAAATGGATTGAGAAAGAGGCCTTTTTTATGTGTGCTTTGGACTCCCTTGTTTTCCCTGCCACAGTGAAATATATTGGTGAAGAGGCTTTTGCCCACTTGGCTTCTCTTAAGAAAATCTATTCTGAATCTCCGATACCGCCCTATTGCCGTAACCCGGACGTCAATTCGAGTTTGGATCCTTTCTGTGGGTCTACGCCCAAGGATATTCCGGTCTACGTTCCCATAGGATCGGCGGAAAGTTACCGTCAGGCTTTTGGTTGGAGCTACTTCACCAATTTCATCGAAACGGATAAATTCCCTACCGGGATAGGCTTCCTTCAAACTGACTGTGCAGAGAAATGCAAAGTATATGGAAAGGATGGCCGGCTGACCATTGAAGTTTCCGATGCGCTTTCTTCTCCTCTTCGCTACAGTGTCTACTCTGTCAGTGGCGAGATGATAGAGCAAGGCAGTCTGGCGGCTTCCCATTCGCTGCCGGTGAAGTCGAGTGGAGTCTACATTGTCCGTGTCGGGAAAAACGTTTATAAGATTCTCATGTAACAATCAATATGCCTTATGTAGGGACGCACGGCTCGTGCGTCCTCGAATTACACCCACGTTTCGCCACGACCCCGCCACGGTCATTTGGTAATAACTTCATGTCGGAAGGACGCACGCGCCGTGCGTCCCTACAGTTGGATGCGACAACTGACCATAACGGCTGTGGCTCCGCATGTTATTCCTGCATGTGGGAAGGGTTGACCATCCGTTGTCAAAGGTTTATTGCGCTTGGTTCGCGGGGCGATTGACGGAAATATCCGTGGAGTTCGTCGAGGGCTTCGCCGCCGGTGTTGGGGAGATCCCGGAGCAATTCTCCCTTTTCGAGGAGGAGAATGCGTGTGGAAATTTCGGCGATGTATTCGAGATTGTGGCTTGAAACGAGGACGGTCGTACCGTAACGGATGTTGAGTTGGCGCACGAGGTGGGCGGTGAGCATCTGCGAGGAGGGATCGAGGAAGTTGAACGGTTCGTCGAGCAGGAGCAGGCGCGGATGGATGAGCATCGCCCCGATGATGCCTGCTTTCTGACGGTTGCCTTGTGAGAAGTCGCGGAGGTACTTGCGGGTGCCTAGAATCTCGCCGTTCATCAGCTGTTCGTAGTCGGAAAGTCGCGCGGCGAGTTCGTTTTCGGGAATGCGATACACCTCGGCGATGAATGCGAAGAACTCCTCTGGCGTGTAAAAATCTATCAGAAAGTGGCTGTCGATAAACGATCCGGTTGTCGTTTTCCACTCGGTGGTTCGGTCGACGCGGCTCCCCTCGATTTCTACATAGCCTGTTGTGGCTTTGACGAGGTCGAGGATGAGTCGCAGGAGGGTCGTTTTCCCGGCACCATTGTTGCCTACCAGTCCGACGATTTCGCCGGGCTGGATGGTCAGCGTGGGAATATCGAGGACGGTCTGCTGACCGTATTGTTTGGATAGTTGGCTGATTTGTAACATGTTAGCTTTGTTGTTGGGTGATTACCTGTATTTCTCCATCCGCTTATATCGCCTTGCCATGAACGCGGCGGCGATGGCACGGATGACCGGACGATGGATGGTCAGCCCCAACAGGCCGAGCATTGCGGCGGCGATGGCGCACCATTGGGGCGGCAGGAAGGCGAAAAGAGCTACGTAAAGGCCTATGCAGGCGAAGTTGACGAGGACGAGTGGCGACCAGTTGGTCCCTTGATAATTGAAAAATGCCGACGAGAAGAGGTCGAGACGCTCCGTATGCAGACAGTTGACCAAGGCGAAAAGATTGCTCCATCCGGCCACGAACAGCCACAGTGCCAGCATCTGCCATGGGCTGAACTCGTCGGAAATCCACGCCGAAGGCAGTGTCAGCAGGAGTCCGGGGAGGTTGATCAGCGCGAGGAATCTGTACTTTTGGTGCAGTATTTGAGCCACACTGACGGGTTTGGTCATCAGACAATCGAAGAAGTTGGCTTCTACTCCGAAGGTCATTGCCGCCACCGACAGCGACACACCCCCGATGGAAAAGTAGTAAAGGAGGTTCATCAACAGCATGGGCGGGCTGCCGTCGTCATCAGGCCATGCGTTCAGGTAAACGTTCAAAGGCATCAGGATCATCATCAGCAGCACTGTCGTGCGCAGACGGCGCGCCCGCAGCAGTCCGGCAAGCTCCATTCGGTACGCCGAAAGTCGGTCGAGACTCCTCACTCGGTGTGCTTTCCGCTGCTCTTCGTTGTACGTCCGGAGCCGGCACATATATATATATAAGGTGACGGCGGCTCCGGCAGCCATCAGCACGTGGCCTGCGAGATGCCATCCCCACGGTATCCGGAAGAGATTGATGGTGTACAGCGTTGCGATACCGCCCCCGAAGAGCCATCCCAGCGCCACGGGCAGTTTGTATTCCCAGCCCCGTGCCTTTCGGAACACCGTTACGGCGAGTCCGTCGACGTAGGAAAAGGCATAGAACACCGCCACCGCCGGCAGTGCCACCCGCATCGGCATGAGCCAAAAGGCCAGGGGCGCAAGCAGAACGGGTACGGAAAGGTTCCATATATTGGCCAGGTTGGTGGCGGCAATGAAGCGGTTCCACGCCCGTCGGCTGATGGGTTTGGTGCGCAGACAGTCGTCCATCAGAGCCGTGTCGTGCTTCCAGGTGAGTTTGATGATGATGTCTGCCGGGAGCAGCGCTACTGCGATGATGGCCGCAACCATTGCCCACGTCGTATCGTCGAGCCTTGCCAAGGTCCGTTCTGCGGCTTCGCCGGCTGTCCCAAAAGCCACGATGACTGTTGCAGTAAAGACGATATAGATGTACGCGGCTATGAAAACGCGGCTCCATTTGAACTCGCGGCGTTGCCGGCGGAGCCACAGTTGGACGAGCAGTGCGAATGTGCTGTGCGCGGGTGCGTGCTTTCCGTTGTCCGTCTGCTGTGTGTCGGTGGGTGGAAAGGTAGGTTGTGGGTTATCGGTCATGGCGGGTTGGCGGTCATTCGGTGTAGAAATGGATGAGCCGAGTCAGCCCCAACTGGCACGCCGGACAGAACTCCGGGTTCTCATTGGTGCGCATTCGGCAGTCGGGAAAGGCTCGGTAGACTCCGTGCTGGGCGTATCCGGCCGGCTCGTAGGCTCCGACGCGCCACTTTTCCGTCTTTGCGCCGGGCTGATCGAGGTCTGTTGGCGGCGGAGTGGGCAGGGGTGTTCCCTTTTTGATGAGGTTTTCCCACTTCCCATGGAAGTCGGTGAGGGTCGTAATGTTCGCTTCCCACGGTTCAACGTCGTGTGGATACATCGGAATTTCTTCTGCTCCGTAGGCGTATTCATCAGCCAATCCGGCGAAAGAGTGGCCGAATTCGTGTACGACCACGGGTCGGAAGAGTCGGTGATGCGCCATGGCGAGGTTGTAGGAGTTGAGTATTCCGCCTCCGCCGTACTTCTCTGTGTTGACGAGCACGATGATATGCTCATACGGAATGCCTGCCAACCAGTTGTGAAGGTCCTTCAGATGGAGCGTGGTGAGGTATCGGTCGCTGTGGAAAGTGTTGAAATTGGAGTGCAGCGCAGTGTTCTTCCATATCCCGCGGGCGGGTTCTGAGGTTCCGCTCTCCTGCGATGGTGCCTTGACGGCTACGATATGAAACCGCGATCGCAGCGATTTGAACGGTTCGTGGGCGAAGAGTGCTTCCATGGCCGTGCGGCAGTCGGCGATGAAAGTGGGCATTTCGGCCTCGGTATATCCCTCGGCGATGTAGGCGATGTGGATACACCGCGTCGTGTCGGCGGCCTGCTGGAGGGTTTCGTAAGGCGTGGTGCGACTGCCGATGCGGCGGATCAGCACGTCGTTCGGGTCGACGATGTGGGTAAGCGAAGTGGTGGTCTGTCGGCGATTGTTGCGCAGTTCGACCGTGATATCGACGCTGTCTTTGGGGAACGGTACAAGAAACACGTTCTCAAACGACTTGGTTTCGGTCTTGGAATCGTCGTAGGAGAGCCATTCCTGGAACAGTGTCGAGAACGAATTGCGGTAGATTACCGTTCTGGAACGGTGGTCGCGGACGGTGATTTGTCCGTTGCCTTCGACGGGAACTTCGCTCATTCGCTGTCGTTTTCCGTCCCATCGGGGCAGCCGGCACAGCTCGTCGACGGCAACAGTCTGGCTCATTCGGTTGCCGGCAAAGGTGTAGTCGATGCGCAGGGTGGCGTTGGTGAAGTACTTATCGAAGTCTTGTGCCTGTGCGGCGATGCCGATCAGGAGCATGAAAAAGGTAATGATCTTTCGCATTGCATTCAGATTTAGTTTCCGACAAAGGTAGTATAAATAATCGGGAAACGCACAGGAAAGGTTTTAAGTTTGACGTTTTGGCGTGTTATTTCCTGTTCATTGTTTCATCCTATTGTAGGGACGCCCGGCTCGTGTGTCCTCCTTCGTCACGGATTCATTGCGGGATTGTGGCGGAATCGTGGCGGTATGAGGATGTCGCCGAGGACGCACGGGGGCATGCTCGTGGGTGTATGTGGGTGTCAATGAGTACGCACGAGCCGTGCGTCCCTACGGTTGGGAGGAACGCAGCGGGCGATTTCCGGTTGTGTTAAAGCCGGTCTGCTGCCTGCAGGATGCGTTTGGCGATGTCTTGAAGCGAACTTTTCAGGCGTTCGCGGTCAACGTCTTTGAAGTCGTCGGCCGTTCCGTTGTTTTTCCCGGCGAACTTATGGTAAAGCCACGAACGGCTTTTTCCGAAGTAATTCTTTGCCAGATAGGCCCAATTGATCTCTTCATACACGTCGGCCAATACTTGGCGGACGGTTGCTTTCTGCTGTTTTGCGATGACTTCCATGTTGTTTTTTGTTGTTTCTCCACGTCTGAGAGAGTTTGATTACGCTTGTTCCATCAGCTCATACACCAGGTCCATGATGTAGATTTCAAGGTTTCGCTCTCCATTGGGGTAGGCTTTCCTGTAGTTTCTGATGGCTTGGATGAGTTCGTTTTCCTTTTCTGTGTACTGCATACGCCATGTTTGATACGGCA
>CAUVFB010000094.1:0-6261 GCA_963551095.1 uncultured Prevotella sp.
AGGGAAGACTTTCGTCGTTCCTAAGGGAAGACATTCGTCGATCCTAAGGGAAGACATTCGTCGATCCTAAGGGAAGACATTCCCCCGGGTGGTGGAGGTTGCGAGAGAACTTGCTATATCATTGGTTTTAGTTGGCTGACTTAGAAGTCGATGTCCAGCCCAACACCCAAAACCTTGTTTGTGCGAGTAAAATCGTCTACATTATGTACATTTACCGGCTGATTGCCGGCTGCCGTCTGGCTGTCGTATTCCTTCTTGAAATGCTCGTAATCGGTAAAGAAATAGGCTACGTTCAGATGGGCGTTTCTTGCGACCTTGACCTTTGCGCCGAATCCAAGGCTATAGCTGCTGGTAACGAAACTCAGGTCGGAGAGATATGCACCGGTACCGAGTCCGTAGTGGGTACGCTGTCCTCCGGCACTGACGGTGATGGTCGGCGTTATGTCCCACTCTGCCCCAGCAAGGAATTCCTGCGTGTTGCCCGAGAGATGACGCTGCTTTCCCTTGTCCATCCGCGCGTCCTTGTCGAAATAGTAATGGTAGCTTGCCAGCAGACGGACGTTCCCGACGGGCGAATACTGTGCTCCCACACCGAGGATTCCGGGCAGGTCGTTGGGCGTATTCACTCCGTTTTTGAACTGGCCGGTATCATCCCGCCTGGTGTCGTTCTCGATGTTGAACTTTGTAGTGAATTCGTAGTGCGCCCCGAAGTTCCACTTCCCTGTCTTGTAATCGATGCCGATAATCGGCGTGATGCCCCATCCGCGCTGTGTACAGTCGAGATAGCGGTCGGCAAACCGTTCCTTTGTCTTATTCAGCTTGTCTGCTCCGGCCTGATACTGCTGTGCTGCGCCCGTCAGTTGTGCCTTTACCACAGGGTCGGTAGCGGCGTCAGCCTGTGCGAAGAAAGCTGCCGCGCGCTGACTCAGAGCCGTTGCTTGTGCATCGAAGTATCTGTAGAGATTCTGATTCGTGCCTCCTATATTGGCAGAAACATCGACAATGTTACCCTCGTACTTGTTGTAAATATAGTTGAATCGTGCACCGACGTAGGCTGCCAGATGCTCATCGAACTTGTAGGTAGCACCCAGCTGAATACCGAAGTCGTATTGCCGTCCGTTCATATAGCTGCTGAAACTGTAAGAAGGAGTCGTACTGCCCATTCCCTGACTGTTGAGAAGAGCCGGAATCATAGCTATATCGCGCTCGAAACTGGGCAGACCGTCGTTGAAAGTCGCCTTTCCGCCACCGCCTGTAAGCCCGAATCCGAGCTGAAACCCCCACTTGTCGTAGTTCAATGCAGCCTGAAACGACGGCAGAACCGGCACAGAAGCCTTTCCCGTATATTGCTTGTAACCATCTCCGTCGCCCCCGTTCAGCTTGAAAGGCTGGTAAAAAGGCGTACCCTGCAAGGCCGGAATGGTGATGGACGAACGGATTTCACGTGTCTGATAGACGTTCTGAATATTGAACGCGAAGTGGAATCCATAGTCCATAAACGCCACGCCTGCAGGATTAAAGTAAACTCCGTCGATACCAATGGCACCATCTCGGGCAAAGCTGCGGTTGAAAGCGATGTGTTGATTGGTGTTGGTGAGCAGTCCGCCTGCCCATGTAGAAGTTGCCATATTCAGCAATGCTGCAGCAACAACAAGTAATTTCTTTCTCATTACGTATAGTATAAAAGTCTGAATCTGTTTTGTTGGGGCTGCAAAGTTACATAGATTGTTCTATATCTGCAAGCATTGGATACGGAAAGGGAAACTCTTACCACACTGTGGAAGACTTTACAATGAATCGATTTAGGAATAAACAATAGTGGAAAAAAGCATGTCGGAGAATCTCTGTGCGGGTATCCCGACGCAAGGGCAGAGTCGGTTACAGCTGTCCTGCCTCAACCTGCAAGACTATGCGCTCCACGAGCCGGTCGGCTCCTTGTGGGTCATAGCGTTTCTTCAGACTGGCACCGAAAACCCATGCGAAAGCCTGATAGAATCCGGCTCTCACTGGCCCGAGGAAAGCTTGTATGAGTTCGTAGCCCGTCGAATGGGTTTCGCGGTCAATAAGCTTGATGAGCAGTTTCCCCTGGGCGTAGGTGAGCTTCTTCATCCTGGGCTTATATTGTTCCATCAGTCCTTTCTCCACGCGCTTGAGATGTTCGTCGCGCTCTTTCTTCGTGGGCAGGGTTTGGAGATAGGAATACGTCTCAATGATGATTTGATTGCA
The DNA here is from genome assembly GCA_963551095.1 of uncultured Prevotella sp. Classification (GTDB taxonomy): domain Bacteria; phylum Bacteroidota; class Bacteroidia; order Bacteroidales; family Bacteroidaceae; genus Prevotella. The sequence continues at coordinate 2,227 of CAUVFB010000094.1, forward strand.
CTCTTTCGCCATAGGCAACACTTTCTTTATGTTGTATACCAATCGGTTGTATGCCTGGCGTTGCTTATCACTTTTGAATTCCATCGGCGGAAAGACATAGATCTTGTTCGTGCGCACATACTGAATGCTGTCCGCACCTACCTTTGTCTTCCCGATGTGCACCATCGGTACAAATGTGGGCGAATTCATGTCCACCACACGATCTTCGGGATTAATGTGATCTTGTGCCGAAACTGCTGCCGACAGCAAAAGACAGCCTGCCAAAAGTATAATGGCTTTCTTTTTCATATGCCGGCAAAAGTAACCAATATTTTCGAGCTGCATTGCCCTTTCGATGATAATTTCACTCAGGTACCAGTATTCCGACTCTTGATACTATGCGGTCTTTGCCCTTGTTTGCATGGACTCCCTGACCATTCCGATGAACAATCGATGAATAGCTGGATCGTCGTTGAGTTCCGGATGAAAGGCGGTAACGAGCTGATTCTCCTGTCGAGCTGCCACGATATGGCCGTCAACTTCTGCCAATATCTCGACACTGTCGCCAGCCTCATGAATATAAGGGGCACGGATAAAAGTCATGGGTACCGGATGACCGATTCCCTTGAAACGCTGAATGGTGAAGAAACTTCCCAACTGTCGTCCGTAAGCATTCCGACAGGCAACAATGTCCATAGTCCCGATACGCTCATAGGGCGAGCGGGGATTGCTGAGTCCACTCGAGAGTAGTATCAGTCCAGCACAGGTACCGAATACGGGCAGCCCGTTCAGAATGGATCGGCGCACCGAATCAAAGAGATTCAGCTCGTGCAGGAGTTTCAAGATGACTGTACTCTCACCGCCGGGAATAATCAGTCCGTCCTTGTGCTGCTCCCAGTCGGAAGCCTGACGTATCTCGAACGTCTCGGCACCCAACTGTTGCAGCATCTTTACATGCTCAATAAAAGCTCCCTGAAGGGAAAGAATGGCTATTCTCATCTTGTGCTCCTTACTTTCCGCGCTCTGCCATCAGCAGTGCAATCTCACTCTCATTGATGCCAACCATAGCCTCGCCGAGGTCTTCGCTCAGCTCTGCCAGCATCTTGGCATCATTGAAATTGGTAACAGCCTGTACGATGGCACGCGCACGCTTCTCGGGATTTCCCGACTTGAAGATGCCCGATCCAACGAATACGCCCTCTGCACCGAGTTGCATCATAAGAGCTGCATCGGCAGGCGTAGCCACTCCACCAGCAGCAAAGTTGACCACGGGCAGCTTGCCATTATCATGCACATACTTCACCAGCTCGTAAGGTACGCGTAGCGTCTTGGCAGCTTCGTAGAGTTCGTCGGCGTGCAGCGAGGTGAGACGGCGAATCTCCGACTGCATCATACGCATGTGGCGGACAGCCTGGATGATGTCGCCTGTACCCGGTTCGCCTTTAGTTCGAATCATTGTCGCTCCCTCGCTGATACGACGCAGAGCCTCACCTAAATCCTTAGCCCCACATACGAAAGGTACGTCGAAAGCATTCTTGTCGATATGATAAACATCATCAGCCGGCGAAAGAACCTCGCTCTCGTCAATATAGTCAATCTCTATAGCTTGCAGAATCTGCGCCTCGGCAAAGTGGCCGATACGGCATTTCGCCATCACCGGAATACTTACGGCTTCCTGAATGCCCCGTATCATCTTCGGATCGCTCATGCGTGATACACCTCCGGCGGCACGAATGTCTGCCGGAATACGTTCCAATGCCATCACCGCGCAGGCACCTGCAGCCTCGGCTATGTGTGCCTGTTCAGGTGTGGTAACGTCCATGATGACTCCGCCTTTCAGCATCTGTGCCAAGTTGCGGTTGAGTTCTTGTCTGTTCTGTTTCATGATTCTTACTTAATTCTGTGATTGATTTTAATTGCACTGGCAAAGGTAATGCGTAGAAAAGATGTTGCCAAATATTCGTTCGGTAATGGGAAATCAGTGTACACAAAGAGGAAAGTGAACACACATGATGCTCCTTGATTCAAAAGACATCTTTTCTTACAAGCCGGATATTCGGCATAAATCCTTTTAGGTAAGATAGATTTTTTGTAAGTTTGCAGACGCGAAAAGAACACTGTTGCCTCATACGGCACAGACAGACAAAACAAATGATTATGGAAGAACTGAAGAAAGCCTTTGCCGGCAAACTGCTGGACATAAAAGCCATCAAGCTACAACCCAACGACCCGTTCACATGGGCAAGCGGATGGAAGTCGCCGTTCTACTGCGACAATCGCAAGACACTCTCGTTCCATGAAGTACGCTCGTTCGTGAAACTGGAACTGACCCACGCTGTCCTCGAAAACTTCCCCGAAGCAACGGCCGTAGCTGGGGTAGCAACGGGAGCTATAGCCCAAGGCATACTCGTAGCCGACGAATTGGCTCTGCCTTACGCCTACGTCCGTCCGAAACCCAAGGATCATGGCATGAAGAACCAAATAGAAGGCGAACTGCCTGAAGGTTCGAAAGTGGTCGTAGTGGAAGATCTTATCTCTACGGGCGGTTCGTCGCTGAAGGCTGTCGCTGCCCTCCGCGAAGCCGGATTCGAGGTGGTCGGAATGGTGGCATCCTATACCTACGGATTCCCCGTGGCTGAAGCTGCATTCAGCGAAGCCGGTGTAAAGCTCGTAACCCTCACCGATTACGAGCACGTAGTGGCCAAGGCATTAGAGACAGGCTATATAAAACAGGACGACGTGCCAATGTTGAACGACTGGCGCAGAGACCCTGCCCACTGGGGAAAAGACTAATCGTCTATCAAAACAACAGCTTTATTCACAATAACAACTATGACCAAATTCGAAAGCAGCGTAAAGCAGATTCCCCACTCCCAGCAAAGCGTGTACAACACACTGAGCGACCTTAACACCATACAGTGGCTGAAAGATCGGATGTCCGACAGCACAACGGGAAACGAAGAGATGGACAAAGTAAAGGACGGACTGAAAAGTCTCAGCTTCGACCGCGATTCCCTTTCGGTAAGCATTGACCCCGTCGGACAGATAACCATGAAGATTATCGAACGCGAGGAGCCGAAGACTATAAAGTTCGACAGCGACAAATCGCCACTGTCATTTAAGTTTTGGATTCAGATTCTTCCTGTTACCGAAACAACCTCAAAAATCAAGCTGACCATTGATGCCGACATTCCGTTCTTTGCCAAGGCCATGATCTCCCAACCCCTGCAGGAAGGAATAGAGAAGATGGCCGACGCATTGGCCATGATTCCATTCGAGTAAAAATCCGCCATCACATCATGCCTGCTTCCACCTTTATAATATAAGGATGAAAAGACTACTTCCGATACTCGTGTGGTCAATCCTTGCTGTAGCATGTGGTGAGGATGTACTCTCCGAATACAGCAACTACCATTGCTATCTGACTATAGACAACGCCACACATCAGGACGTTACGCTGGCAACGGCCATGAATAATCTGACGCCGGGAGTATTCTGCACCATCAAGCCCGTTTACAAGAATGGTTCATACTACTACGCTTTTGCCAACAATCAGAAACTTTCATCGGAAAAACCATTCACAGCCCCCGACATAAGATTAGAGAATTATCGCCGCATGGGGCAGAATCGGGGACTCGTCGTAGGCTTTGGCAATGTAGGAACTCCCGTCCGATTTTATGCCTACGACCTGCAATGCCCCAACTGTTTTAATCCCAACGAATATCCAATACGCTCCCACGAACTGTCCGTCAGCCAAACGGGCATAGCTTCCTGCTCTCATTGCCAGCGCACCTACAACATGAATACAGGCGGAAACATTGTCGGTGGAAACAAAGGGAAGCCTCTTATCAAGTATCGGGCTGCCACACTCGGTCCGCTAAGCATGTTGCAGGTTTATTGACTTCGCGTTCCCATATTGATCGTTAGGTAAATAAGAATCCGTTTTCTTTGTTAGCTTAATATATTTCATTACCTTTGCGCCCGATATACAAATTAGACAAGACGAAGAGATGATGACAAGGAATTATACAACAAAGCAGCCACACGCCCTATATA
>CAUVFB010000095.1:0-6212 GCA_963551095.1 uncultured Prevotella sp.
GCTGGCCGCACTAACCACCGCCACACGGGCACAGACTCTCGATGAATGCCGGCAGGCAGCAGAGAGAAATTATCCCCTCATCCGGCAATATGACCTGATCGCCCGGACAACCGACCTGACGGTGAAGAATATCCGGAAAGAGTGGCTGCCACAACTGACAGCGTCGGCACAGACAACCTACCAAAGCGACGTGGCGGCATGGCCGGAGAATCTGCAGACGATGTTCCGCCAAATGGGACTCGCGATGAAAGGCCTCACCAGGGAACAGTACAAAGTCGGCATCGACCTTCAACAGACTCTCTACGACGGTGGTGCCATCAGCAGCCAAAGCAGGCTCGCCCGCCGACAGGGAGAAGTGCAGGAAGCACAGAACCGGGTGAGCTTGTACCAAGTGCACAGACGCGTCAACGAAATGTATTTCTCCCTCCTGCTCCTCGATGAACAGATCAGGCTCAATGACGACATCCAAACTCTGTTGCGCTCGAGCGAAAGGAAGCTCTCAGCAATGGTCAACGCAGGCACGGCAGCAACGGCCGACCTGGAGAATGTGCGGGCAGAGCGACTCGGTGCCGAGCAACAGAACACAAGCCTGAAAGCACAGCAGCAGACGTTGCGGCGGGTGTTGAGCGTCTTCTGCGGCATTGAGGTAAGCGAAGTCCGGAAACCCGACGTGCCCAAGACGGAGCATTCCGGGAACAATCGCCCCGAGCTGCGCCTGCTTGACAGTCGGCTGCAGCTTGCCGACGAACAGGAAAAAGAACTGGATACGCGGCTGCGCCCCCGGTTGGGTATCTTCGCCCAAGGATATTACGGTAGGCCGGGACTGAACATGTTCGACGACATGATGCGCCGCAGGTGGAGCCTCAACGGCATTGTAGGCATCAGGCTGTCCTGGAACGTAGGCGCACTCTACACCCGCAGAAACGACAGAAACCTGCTGAAGCTCCGGCGCGAGTCGATAGAGAACGACCGTGAAGTGTTCCTCTTCAACAACCGCCTGGAGGAGATACAGCAGGAAGAAAATGCCGACCGGTATCACCGCATGATGCAGGCAGACGACGAAATCATCCAGCTGCGCACGAATGTCCGCAAGGCGGCAGAATCGAAACTCGCACACGGAATCATCGATGTCGACGGACTGCTGCGGGAGATAAACAACGAGAACGCAGCCCAAATCCGACAGGCCATACACGAGATAGACATGCTCCGCGAAATGTACAACCTCAGAGATACCCACAACGAATAAAGCAGAAGACGCAAACATGAAAACCATTTTACTATCAGCCGGACTCCTCCTTATGATGGCATCCTGCGGAGAAGACAGAAAAGATTACGACGCGACGGGAACGTTTGAGGCCACGGAAGTAACCGTATCGGCCGAGTCGGCCGGACAACTGACAGACTTCAACGTAACCGAAGGTCAGCTGATCGACGGCGGACTGACCGTTGGGCAGATTGACTCCCGGCAGCTTGTACTAAAACGTGCCCAGCTGGCGACGAACAACAAACAGCTGGCCGCCACCCACAGTCAGCTGGAAGCCAACAAACGACAACTGGAAGCCAACAGGCAGGCAACAGCAAGCCGGCAGCTCGACCTGAAGAAACAGGTGGCATCCATCCGCCAGCAGATTGCCAACCAGCAGCGGGAACGCCAACGTTTCTCGGAACTCCTCAGCGATGGTGCCGTCCCCAGAAAGCAAGTCGACGACATCGAGTATCAGATACAGATATTGCAGAAGCAGCTCTCTGCCACCGAGGAACAGATAGCCAGCCAAAACGCTGCCTTGGCCGAACAGGACAAAGGAATCAGCGCGCAGATAAAAGGCATCGCCTCGCAGCAGACAGGAGTGAGCGCGCAGCAAGCCGGAATACGAACGCAACAGGCACAAGTCGACGACCAAATTGCCCATACTTTCGTGAAGAGTCCCATCACAGGCACCATCCTGGAGAAATATGCGGAACGGGGCGAATTTGTCTCCGTGGGCAAACCACTCTTCAAGGTTGCCGATACGAGGACGATGTTCATCCGTGCCTACATCACTTCCCGACAGCTGAAGAGCGTCAGGATCGGACAGAAAGTGAAAGTCATAGCCGACTACGGCAATGGACAGAAAAAGACATACCGTGGCGTTGTTGCATGGATCTCAAGCCGCTCGGAATTCACACCCAAGACCATTCTCACTGACGACGAGCGCGCCGACCTCGTCTATGCCGTCAAGATACGATTCCGAAACGACGGATACGTGAAGATAGGAATGTACGGCGAAGTGAAGTTCTGACCCATTGTAATGAATGCTGTCGAAGTAAACAACCTATCCCGACACTACGGTAAGGTACAGGCACTGCGCAATGTCAGTTTCTCTGTGGACAAGAGCGAGGTGTTCGGACTCATCGGGCCTGACGGAGCCGGCAAGACATCCCTGTACCGAATCCTATGTTCGCTGCTACTCCCCGATGCGGGAACAGCTACCGTAGACGGATACGATGTGGTGAAGGAGATAAAGAATATACGTAGGAGGGTGGGATACATGCCCGGTAGATTCTCCCTCTATCAGGATCTGACGGTCGAGGAGAACCTGAACTTCTTCGCAACGCTCTTCGGGACAACGGTCGAAGAGAACTACGACGCTATCAAGGCCATCTATTCACAGATTGAACGTTTCAGAAACCGCAGGGCAGGGGCACTCTCAGGCGGCATGAAACAGAAGCTGGCTCTCTGTTGTGCGCTTGTTCATCGGCCGAGCATCCTTTTCCTCGACGAGCCGACAACGGGTGTCGACCCTGTCAGTCGCAAAGAGTTTTGGGAGATACTCACTCAGCTGAAAGAGCACGGGATCACCATCGTTGCCTCCACACCTTATCTTGACGAGGTGAGGAGCTGTGAGCGCGTAGCCTTCCTGTCAGAAGGCTGCATCAAGGGAATCGGAACGCCGGAAGAGATTCTCACCGAGTTCAGAGACATCTTCAATCCTCCGGGAATTGTACACGGAGAAAGCCATGAGACCGGCGACGGGAATGTCATCGAGGTGGAGCATCTTGTCAAGGCTTTCGGAGACTTCCGTGCAGTCGACGACATTTCTTTCACCGTCAGGAAAGGAGAGATATTCGGGTTTCTCGGTGCCAACGGAGCCGGCAAAACCACCGCCATGCACATGCTTACGGGACTGAACCAGCCTACGGCCGGGACCGGCAGAGTGGTAGGTTTCGACATACGCACCGAGTATGAGCAGATAAAAAAGCACATCGGTTACATGAGCCAGAAGTTCTCGCTCTACGAAGACCTTACCGTCGCAGAGAATATCCGTCTCTTTGCAGGTATCTACGGCATGAAGGACGAAGAGATACGCCGCAAGACCGGGCAACTGTTACAACAGCTCGACTTCACGGAACACCGTAACACGCTGGTCGCCCGTCTGCCATTGGGCTGGAAGCAGAAGCTGGCTTTCTCTGTCAGCATCTTCCATGAGCCGGGCATTGTCTTCCTCGACGAACCAACAGGAGGAGTCGACCCTGCAACGCGCCGACAGTTCTGGCAACTGATCTATGACGCTGCCGAACGGGGAATAACCGTCTTCGTAACCACCCATTACATGGACGAAGCCGAATATTGCGACCGAATCTCCATCATGGTAGACGGAAAGATCAAGGCATTGGGTACCCCCCGACAACCTGAAACGAGAACTCAACCAACCGGATATGGATCACGTCTTCACCTATTTAGCTCGGCAGGCGACGAGAAGCTCGGACTAAGAAAGAAACCATCCATCAAGCAATGAAGCAGTTTATCTCATTTGTCATCAAGGAAACCCGACACATCATCCGCGACAAGCGCACCATGCTGATGCTCTTCGGCATGCCGACAGTCTTGATGCTTATCTTCGGCTTTGCCATCACCAACGACGTGAAGAACGTGCGGACAGTCATTGTCATGGGAAATGCTGACTACGCCACCGGACAGGCTGCCGAGCGGTTGGCTGCATCAGAGTATTTCACGATAACGGAGACAGTCGCCACACCGGCCGATGCGGAACAGGCTATCCGCGATCAAAAGGCAGACATGGCAGTGGTGTTCCCCCAGGACTTCGCCGGCAAGAGGTCGGGAATACAGCTCATCGTCGACGGCACAGACCCGAACATGGCGCAACAGTGGGCAAACTATGCCGGTGCTGTCATCGAGAACCCGAGAGAGGGAATCGTCAACACAAAACTGCTGTACAACCCGCAGATGAAGTCGGCATATAACTTCGTGCCCGCCATTATGGGAACACTGCTGATGCTGGTCTGCGCATTGATGACTTCCATTTCCATCGTCCGCGAGAAAGAGAAAGGCACGATGGAGGTCTTACTTGTATCACCCGTCCGCCCCCTCATGATCATCGTTGCCAAGGTTATACCCTATTTGGTTCTCGCGTTTGTCATTCTGATTGCGATTCTCCTGATGTCAGTTTTCGTGCTGGACGTGCCTGTCAGAGGCTCCCTCTTATGGATATTCGTCATATCGACCGTATACATACTCCTGGCACTTTCGCTGGGGTTGCTCGTTTCCAACGTTGCCAAGACGCAGCTCGTTGCACTGCTGCTGTCTGCCATGGTGCTGATCATGCCCATCATCATGTTCTCTGGAATGATATTTCCCATAGAATCGATGCCCCGCATATTGCAGTATGTTTCGGCCATCATCCCTACACGCTACTATATCAGTGCCATGCGCAAGCTGATGATTATGGGCGTTGGCGTCGGGCAGGTATTCCACGAGACGGTGATACTCGTCGGAATGTTCATAGCCCTGCTCACACTCTCGCTCGCAAAGTTCAACAAACGTTTAGAATAGAAGCCGAATGACACTGAAATATCTCTTGCAGAAAGAGTTCACCCAAATTCGCCGGAACTCATTCCTTCCCAGGCTCATCGTCGTCTTTCCCGTGATGACCATTTGCGTCATGCCGTGGATCATGAACCAGGAGGTAAAGAACATTGTCGTCGATGTCGTCGACAACGACCGCTCCCAACAGTCGCAACAGCTGGTGCACGAGGTGGAGGGCAGCAAGTACTTTGTCTTCCACGGGCAACAGTCCACATATGCTGCCGCCCTCAACGACATAGAAAGCTCCGAGGCCGACATCGTCATGGTCATTCCGCAGCACTACAGCCGCGACCTGATTTTGGGACAGACGCCACATGTTCTCATCGCCGCCAATGCCGTCAACGGAACAAAAGGCTCGCTGGGCTCTGTCTATCTCTCACAAATCATTACTGCCCATGCGCGCCCATTAGCAGCCTACATACAGTCGAAAGTGTCCGAGCTGTATCTCTACAACAGATACCAAAACTTCAAGCTCTTTATGATTCCCGCCCTCTTCGCCATTGTGATGATGCTGATGACAGGCTTTCTGCCCACACTCAATATCGTAGGCGAGAAAGAGACCGGAACCATTGAGCAGATCAACGTAAGTCCTGTGAACAGATGGGCGTTTATCTTTGCCAAACTCATTCCCTACTGGCTTATCGCTTTCTTCGTGATAACTGTCTGCCTCGTGCTGGCGTGGGCTGTATATGGCATCGTACCGGTAGGGAACATTGCCCTCATCTATCTGCTGGCCATGCTGCTGGCATTATTTTTCTCCTCCTTCGGACTGATCATCTCCAATTACTCCGACACCATGCAGCAAGCCATCTTTGTGATGTGGTTCTTCGTCATCATGCTCATGCTGCTCTCCGGCCTGTTCACCCCGACGCGCTCCATGCCGTCAGCAGCCTACCTGACCACATACATCAATCCCGTAAGCTACTTCATTGAAGCCATGCGCACCGTATTTATCCGGGGAGGAGGGCTCCGCAGCATCGCCCATCAGGTAACAGCACTCCTGGCCATAGCCCTCTTAATGGGCGGATGGGCTGTAATGAGCTATAAGAAGAACCATTGAAAGCCTGTCCCATCAGCTAAGCCTATTTTCATCATGAATACCAAATACTACGCTTTTCGCCGTAAAGAAATTTCATAACCCACCTGACCACGGTCCTATCCTAAGGGGGTCTCGGTATAGGACTGAGACCCCCTCGGTATAGGACCGAGGTACCCTTGGTCCTATACCGAGATAGCCTACCCTGCATCCTGCTGATTATCAGCGAGTTACAAAAGGCTATTTTTACCCTATGTTTTGTAAAGTATTTTGACATACAAATCCCAAGAATCGGATTTATTCTGAGACGGG
>CAUVFB010000096.1:0-6209 GCA_963551095.1 uncultured Prevotella sp.
ATGCCGGACAGCTCTTAACCATGACGTTTCCACTCGTCGGGAACTATGGCGTACCACCTTTCAGCATCGGTAAAGATGGCCTTCCTGCCTACATGGAAAGCGACAGAATCTATGCTTCTGCCCTTATTGTAGCCGACTACAGTGAGCAATACTCGCATTGGAATGCCGTTGAAAGTCTCTCAACATGGCTTAAACGTGAGCAGGTGCCAGGTATTACAGGCATTGATACACGCGACTTGACCAAGATTCTGCGCGAACATGGTGTTATGATGGGAAAGATTCTGTTCGACGACGAGCCGGATAATATTCCTCAAGCCGACTACGAAGGGGTCAACTTTGTTGATAGGGTATCTACAAAGGAGATTATTCACTATAATGAGGGAGCAGGAAAGAAGGTCGTACTCGTTGATTGTGGCGTGAAAGCGAATATCATTCGCTGCCTGATCAGTCGGGGTGTAGAAGTTATCCGCGTACCTTGGAACTACGATTATACGAGCATAGAGTTCGACGGACTCTTCCTTGCCAATGGACCCGGCGACCCTGATATGTGCAGCGACGCTGTTGATGTTATCCGCAAGCAGATGTCGATGAGCAATAAGCCTATCTGCGGTATCTGTATGGGTAATCAGCTGATGGCAAAGGCTTCCGGCGCAACTATCTACAAACTGAAATATGGACACCGCGGACACAACCAACCCGTGCGAATGGTGGGTACGGATAAGTGCTTCATCACTTCTCAGAACCATGGATATGCTGTTGATGCAAAAACTTTGGGCAAGGATTGGAAAGAGTTCTTCGTCAATATGAACGATGGAAGCAACGAGGGTATCCAACACATAAGCCATCCTTGGTTTAGTTCCCAATTTCATCCCGAAGCGTGTTCAGGTCCTGTTGATACAGAATTTATGTTTGACAAATTTGTAGAAACACTGAAATCATGAAAGAAGAATCCATTAAGAAAGTCCTGATATTGGGTTCAGGCGCATTAAAAATCGGTGAGGCTGGTGAGTTTGACTACTCGGGTTCGCAGGCTTTGAAGGCTCTGCGAGAGGAAGGTGTTTCTACTGTGCTTATCAATCCCAACATTGCTACAGTACAAACATCGGAAGGAGTCGCCGATCAGATATATTTTTTGCCCATCCAACCCTACTTTGTTGAGCGTGTAATTCAAAAGGAAAGACCCGACGGTATCCTTTTGTCGTTTGGTGGGCAGACAGCATTGAACTGTGGAGTGGAACTGGATCGACTGGGAGTCCTTGATAAATATAATGTGAGAGTGCTCGGCACACCTGTCAAGGCCATTATGTACACCGAGGATCGTGAGCTTTTCGTAGAGCAACTCGATAAGATTGGTGTCAAGACCATCAAGAGTGAAGCCTGCGAAGATATTGAGCATGCGCGTAGAGCTGCCCAATCGTTGGGCTATCCGGTTATTGTTCGTGCCGCCTACGCGTTGGGTGGACTGGGTAGCGGCTTTGCCGACAATGAGGAAGAACTCAACAGACTCTGCGAAAAATCTTTCTCTTTCTCTCCCCAAGTCTTGGTGGAGAAGAGCCTGAAAGGGTGGAAAGAAATAGAATACGAGGTAGTTCGCGACCGCTATGATAACTGTATTACGGTCTGCAATATGGAGAATTTCGACCCTTTGGGCATCCATACGGGGGAGTCGATTGTCATTGCGCCTTCACAAACTCTCACCAACAGTGAGTACCATAAGCTCCGTGCACTTGCCATCAAGATTGTTCGCCACATCGGAATCGTCGGCGAATGCAACGTCCAATATGCCTTTGACCCACAGAGCGAGGACTATCGTGTCATTGAGGTGAACGCCCGACTCTCCCGTTCGTCAGCTTTAGCAAGCAAGGCGACGGGCTATCCGCTTGCCTTTGTAGCTGCGAAACTCGGTATGGGCTATGGACTCTTCGAGTTGAAGAACTCTGTAACCAAGACAACCTCGGCTTTCTTCGAGCCAGCTCTCGACTATGTTGTCTGCAAGATACCACGTTGGGACTTGAGCAAATTCCATGGCGTAGACAAGGAACTCGGCTCCAGCATGAAGTCAGTGGGCGAGGTAATGGCTATCGGGCGTAACTTTGAGGAAGCCATTCAGAAAGGTTTGCGTATGATAGGGCAGGGGATGCACGGCTTCGTAGAGAACAAAGAGCTTGAGATTCCCGACATAGACGCAGCCTTAAAGGAACCTACTGACAAGCGTATCTTCGTCATTTCGAAGGCTATGCATAAAGGATACACGGTTGAACAAATTCATGATTTAACCAAGATTGACCTTTGGTTTCTCCACAAGCTCAAGCATATCATCGACATCGACGAAAAGTTGAAGAACCAGAATGTCAATACGCTTGACAAGCAACTGATGCGCACGGCAAAAGTCTATGGTTTCACCGATTTCCAAATAGCCCGTGCAGTAGGGCTAGAAAGCGAAACGCACAATATGCATAAGGCGATGCTCATTGTACGCAAGTTGCGCAAGAGCTACAATATTCTCCCCGTCATCAAGCAGATCGACACCCTTGCCGCCGAATATCCGGCTCAGACCAACTACCTCTACGTTACCTATGCCGGTATAAGTTCCGACATCAGTTTCAGCAACGACCGCAACAGTGTCATCGTGCTGGGTTCGGGAGCTTACCGTATCGGCAGTTCTGTAGAGTTCGACTGGTGTGGTGTGCAGGCTTTGAATACCATTCGTAAGCAGGGCTACCGCTCCATTATGATCAATTACAACCCCGAAACCGTATCGACTGACTATGACATGTGCGACCGTCTCTACTTCGACGAGCTGACATTCGAGCGTGTCATGGATATTATCGACATGGAGATGCCTCACGGGGTGATTGTCTCAACAGGCGGACAGATACCCAACAATTTGGCCATGTACCTCGATGCAGAGAATGTTCCTATCCTCGGAACTGCGGCCAAGGACATCGACAACGCCGAAGACCGTGCTAAATTCTCGTCAATGCTGACCGAAAACGGTATCAACCAGCCCGAATGGAGTGCGCTGACGAGCATGGACGATATCGGGACATTTGTTGATCGTGTCGGATTCCCCGTCTTGGTGCGTCCTTCCTATGTCCTTTCGGGTGCGGCGATGAACATCTGTTCTAACCGAGACGAGCTGACACGCTTTCTCCAACTGGCTGCCAATGTGAGTGAAGATCACCCGGTTGTAGTCAGCAAATTCATAGAACACGCCAAGGAAATAGAGATGGACGCAGTGGCACGCGACGGTGAAATCCTTGCTTACGCCATCTCAGAGCATATCGAATTTGCCGGTGTACACTCAGGCGACGCGACAATTCAGTTCCCGCCACAGAAGCTTTATGTCGAAACCGTGCGCCGTATCAAGCGCATCAGCCGTCAGATAGCAAAGGCACTACACATCAACGGACCGTTCAACATTCAGTATATGGCTCGCGAAAACGATATTCTCGTCATTGAGTGTAATCTCCGTGCGAGCCGTTCCTTCCCGTTCGTCAGCAAGGTATTGAAGCTGAATCTGATTGATTTGGCTACAAAAGTGATGCTGGACGTACCCGTTGAAAAGCCGAACAAGAATCTCTTCGATCTCGACTATGTGGGAATCAAGGCAAGCCAGTTCTCGTTCAACCGTCTGCAAAAGGCCGACCCGGTGCTGGGAGTTGACATGAGTTCGACCGGCGAGGTCGGTTGTCTAGGCGACGACACCTCTACGGCACTGCTGAAAAGCATGCTCTCCGTCGGCCAACGTATTCCGGCCAAGAACATTCTCCTCTCTACGGGTGGCGCAAAGCAGAAGGCCGAGATGCTCGATGCAGCCAGAACGCTCAAGCAGCACGGCTACAATCTGTTTGCAACGAGCGGAACATCGAAATATCTGACCGAGAATGGCATCGAGAACACCCGAGTCTACTGGCCGTCCGACAAGGGGAAACAGCCACAGGCATTGGATCTCCTGCACGAAAAGAAGCTCGACATGGTAGTTAATATGCCCAAAGACCTGACACCACGCGAGCTGACCAATGGCTACAAGATACGCCGTGCGGCCATCGATCTGAACATTCCGCTGATTACTAACAGTCGATTGGCAAGCGCATTCATCCATGCTTTCTGTTCCGTCAGACTCGACGACATCGATATCAAGGCTTGGGGCGAATACTAAATGATACCGATCACCCTATCGCAGGCTCATCTCCACCGAGGGATGAGCTTGTTTCCTACTATAGAAACGCATCGGAAATATTTACAAAACGAAGGATTCTTTGCCTTTTTGCAACTACTTGATAATGAAAGGCTTACAAGAAGACCACCAAAGGTATATACTTTGCCTACCAAAGGTATATACTTTGGTGCCCTAAGTATATACCTTTGGTGGTCTAAGGTACGGACTTTGGTAAGATGTATCTGATGAAGAAATGAAAAAAAATTACAATCGCTGGATACTGATTGATAGGGGGATTTATGGCTTTTCGTCAGACTTCAAAACCCGACAAGGCGTTGCTGCTTAATAATGCTTGATAGCCCGATCCATTTCTCGACGGTCTTCCTTCTCTTTCAGTGTCTGCCGTTTGTCGTATTCCTTCTTTCCTCGTGCGAGCGCAATGTCTACTTTGGCACGTCCGTTAGCATCTATAAACATCAAAGTAGGGACAATCGTATAACCGGGGAGCTTGGATTCCTCTTCCAGTTTGTGTATCTCACGGCGTGTGAGGAGCAGTTTTCTCAGTCGTTTGGCTTCATGATTGGCATACGAACCATAAAAGTACGGCGATATATTCATGCCTTGCAGCCATACCTCTCCTTGATTGATAAAGCAGAAAGAATCTGTCAGCGAAGCCTTGCCGGCTCTGATCGACTTTATTTCCGTACCTGTCAGGACAATTCCGGCAGTGAAAGTGTCGATGAAGTAATACTCGAATGAAGCCTTTTTGTTACGAATCTGAACGGGCGACTTGTGTCTTATTTCTAATTCTTCCTTATTCATCTTCTATCGTTGCAAAATCGTTAATATGATCATCTATATACGCCGCAATCCTGCACATCCATTCTTCTTCATTCACAATGAAGTCGTCGTCGTATTCATCAAACTCAGGCATCTGCTCATACAGAGCCATAAAGTCATCGTCCGACATATCTTTCTCAATAGCTTCATGGTATTTCTCGTAGTATTTCCTGACGTGCCTGAGATGCGTGTACAATGTCTGGAGTCCCCAGTTGCGCATGGCTACGGCGAAAGGATTCCTGAAGATGAATGCACCATAACCATTATGAATCAGCTGTACGTAACCTCCGTCCATCACCTCATCGTATAGATGATGCCATGCCAGCAGCGTTATCTGGTCGGCGTTGAGCAATGCCAGTGTTTCTGCGTTCAGCTGTCCGCCGATGGCAGTCTCAGTGGCATTGACAAAAGCCTGCACAAAAGCGTCCATATCTTCGGATGCAGTCCTGAGCACACTGTCTTTTATCTTTACTTCTGTCATATTCGTATCCTTCCAACGTTCAGAGCAACTCCTTTTCTGATTTCAACTTTGCAAAGATAAGATATTTCCAAGTAACGGGCAAGACCACAACGGAAAACAATTACAATCAATCAACAGCCTGATCATTACTCCTGTATATATTTTCACTAATAGCAATTATGATAAATAACACCATGCGAAAGGAAAAACTGGCCATTCCGAGATTCAGTTTCTTAATTAATGGCCAGCCCTATTCACTAATTGTAATCACTTTTTCTTTCTTAAAACCACTGCACTCCTTGCTGGAATATAGAGCTTTAACCACCCCTTATGTTGGTCGGCATAAGCAGAATCGGGATTCGTAAAGTGTTCTACGTTATCGTCGGCGAAGCCATACCCTCCGAAGTCCTTTGCGTCTGTATTCAGAACAACCGTGTATGAACCTTCCGGAACAAGGAAACCATAGTCTGTGAACGACCGCGTCGGCGAGAAATTGAATACGAATATCAATTCGCCACGACTGAAAGCCAATATCTGGTCACCGTCGTTGTGCCATATTTCCTGTACAGGTGTGTCGTTAAACTTCTTTTCGCTCTTGATGACTTCAAGCATTTTCCTGTCGAAATCGCCTAAGTAGTGATAGCAAAGTTCCTTGTTGTCTACTAAAGTCCACTGTCTGCGAGCATACTTATAGCTCCAGCCATTGCCTTCGCGTGGGAAGTCAATCCATTCCGGGTGTCCGAATTC
>CAUVFB010000097.1:0-6165 GCA_963551095.1 uncultured Prevotella sp.
CCGAAGCTCGGCAAGCATCAAAACGAAAGTTATGTTAACTGCCGAAGCTCGGCAAACGCCAAAACGAAAGTTATGTTAACTGCCGAAGCTCGGCAAGCATCAAAACGAAAGTTATGTTAACTGCCGAAGCTCGGCAAGCGTCAAAACAAAAGTTATGTTAACTGCCGAAGCTCGGCAAGCATCAAAACGAAAGTTATGTTAACTGCCGAAGCTCGGCAAGCGTCAAAACAAACGATAGGACAAAAGAATGCCCTGCGGACAAGACGTGTTGATGAATCGACAGCAACAGTAGGCCGGCTCCATATGGGCAGACTTTCCGATTTGGGTTAAAAAAACTCTTTCTCCTTGCCGTTACATCCCTTTTGCGTAACTTTGCACCCGAGCATTACGACAGAGAAAACAACCCATATGACAACAGAAAACAACGGGAAAGATACCCACGTAAACCCTTTTCTTCAACCCTACGGTACACCGCACAACACGGTGCCGTTCGACCGCATCACCCTCGCCGACTACGAAGAGGCTTTCATGGAGGGAATCCGACGGGAAAACGAACAAATCGACAAAATCATCAACGACCCGGAAGAACCCACCTTCGAAAACACGCTCATCCGGGAAGACGATGTGAAAGAACGAAAACACTATTACGACCTGCTCGGCAGAGTTTCCGGTGTTTTCTTCAATATGCTCAGTGCAGAGACCAATGACGAGTTGGAGGCTCTGGCACAGAAGATGAGTCCGATTCTGACACAGCACAGCAACGACATCAGCCTCAACCCGCGACTCTTCCGGCGCATCAAGGCTGTACACGAACACCATCGCGAACTGACACCCGAGGAAGCGCGGCTGCTCGAAGACAGCTACGACGGTTTTGTACGAAGCGGCGCACTTCTCTCAGATGACAACAAGGATCGCCTGCGGCGCCTCACCGAGGAAGCATCAATGCTGTCGCTGCAATTCTCACAGAACCTGCTCAAGGAAACAAAAGCCTTCACGCTGCATCTGATAAGCGAGGACGAACTTGTCGGACTCCCCGATACAGTACGTGAGACTGCCCGCCAAGCTGCCCGCGAGAAAGGACTTGATGGCTGGGCAATCACACTTGATGCACCGAGCTACATCCCGTTCCTCACTTACTCCACTCACCGCCATCTCCGCAAGCAACTCTATATGGCGCGGAATACGCTTTGCATCAAGGCGAACGACGAAAATAACCTCAGCATCTGTCAGCGCATCATCAACCTACGACGCGAGATGGCACAGCTGCTGGGCTATGACACCTACGCCGACTACGTGATGAAGCACCGCATGGCAACTACTGTCGACAACGTCTACAAACTCCTCGACGACCTCATCGATGCCTATCGCCCCACTGCCGAAAAAGAGCTCGAAGCCGTAAAAGCCATCGCCCGCGAGACAGAAGGCGACGATTTCGAGCTGATGCCGTGGGATTCGGCTTTCTATTCCCATAAGCTGAAACTGCGCGAATACAATTTCGACCCCGAAGAGCTGCGCCCTTACTTCGAATTGAGCAACGTAATCAAAGGCGTGTTCGGCCTGGCTACCCGACTGTATGGCATTACTTTCAAGGAGAACAACGACATTCCGGTGTACCATCCCGACGTGAAGCCTTACGAGGTATACGACAAAGACGGCTCGTATCTTGCCGTTCTCTATGTCGATTTCCACCCACGAAAAGGTAAACGCGACGGTGCCTGGATGACAGAATTTCAAGGGCAGTGGATAGAACGCGACGGTACGAATGTCCGGCCACACGCTTCGCTCGTGATGAACCTTTCCAAACCGACTGCCGACAAGCCCGCCTTGCTGCGTCTGGGCGAGGTAGAAACTTTCCTGCACGAGTTCGGCCATTCGCTCCACGGGATGTTTGCCAATACCCGCTTCGAAAGCCTTTCGGGTACAAACGTATGGTGGGACTTCGTAGAACTGCCGTCGCAGCTGATGGAAAACTTCGCTGTCGAGAAAGACTTCCTGCGCACATTCGCCTTCCACTACCAGACCGGAGAGCCGATGCCCGATGAACTGATTGACAAAATCATTGCCTCGAGCAACTTCAATGTAGCTTCCGCCTGCCTGCGACAGGTCAGTTTCAGCCTGCTCGATATGGCCTACTATACCCAGCGCAGCGAGTTCACAGCCGACATCATTCCTTTTGAGAAGCAAGCGTGGCAGAAAGCCATTGTCGGCAAGCAACTTCCCGACACGTGTATGACCGTCCAGTTCTCCCATATCATGGCAGGCGGCTACGCAGCAGGCTACTACAGCTACAAATGGGCAGAGGTTCTCGATGCCGATGCGTTCAGTGTATTCAAGCACAACGGCATCTTCGACCGGGCTACTGCCCAGTCATTCCGCGACAATATCCTCTCGCGCGGAGGAACGGAACACCCCATGACACTCTACAAGCGTTTCCGCGGACAGGAGCCTACCATTAATGCGCTGCTTAAGCGTAACGGCATCAAAGCATAAGCAAGGTTTTTACAACGATAGATATAAAAGACTGCACATGACACAGACGAACCATCCTGCAAATGCCATCGACCTGCGCTACCTGCGTATGGCACATATTTGGGCAGAAAACTCTTACTGCGAGCGGCGCAAGGTGGGCGCACTTGTCGTAAAGGACAAGATGATTATCAGCGACGGCTACAACGGCACTCCGTCAGGATTCGAAAACATATGCGAAGACGAGAACGAGATGACCAAACCCTACGTCCTCCATGCCGAAGCCAATGCCATTACCAAGCTCGCACGCAGTGGTAACAACAGCGAAGGCTCCACACTCTACGTAACAGCATCGCCCTGTATCGAGTGTTCCAAGCTCATCATTCAGTCAGGCATCCGTCGTGTTGTCTACGATGAGCAATACCGGCTCACCGACGGCATCGACTTGCTTCGCCGCGCAGGAGTTCAGGTCGACCATCTGCCACTTCCACGCCCCTAAACCAACATTGTGCTATTTTAATAAGCGAGATCAATGAGTCAGAACAAAAACAACCGGTTCATGCCGATATGGTTGGCCTTGTGCGTCGTAGCCGGCATTGTCATCGGATCATTCTACACCAGTCATTTTTCCGGAAACCGCCTCAACATCATCAACAGCGGCAGCAGCCGGCTGAGCAATCTTCTCCATATCATCGACGACCAGTATGTCGACTCCGTAAACATTGATGATTTGGTAGAGAAAGCCATTCCGCAGATACTCGCCGAACTGGATCCCCACTCAGTTTACATCTCTGCCAAGGATGTGGCCAAAGCCACCGACGACCTCAAAGGCTCGTTCTCGGGGGTAGGCATCGAGTTCACCATCCGTCAGGATACGATCCGTGTACAGAACATCGTCAAGAACGGACCGGCTGAAAAGGCAGGCATACTGGCCGGAGACAAGATCGTTGCTATCGACGGAAAACCTTTTGTGGGCAAAATCGTTACTGACGACGAAGCCAAACACCGACTCAAAGGGCCGAAAGACTCTAAGGTGCGTATCGGAATACTGCGGTATGGCGAGAAAAACATCAGGCAATTTACCGTTACCCGCGGCGATATTCCGATGAAGAGCATCAGTGCCACTTATATGCTGAACGACTCTGTGGGGTATATGCGCATCAAGAGCTTTGGCGAAAAAACTTATGCCGAAATGCTTGCCTCACTTCAGAAACTGACCATTCTTGGTGCAGACAAACTCGTGATAGACCTTCGCGACAATACCGGCGGACTGCTTGAGCGAGCCGTGCAAATGGCCAACGAATTCCTGCCCAAGAACCGCCTTATTGTCTACACGCAGGGACGAAAGAGTCCGCGTGCCGAATACCGTACCAACGGAAAGGGCAGCTACCAGCACATTCCGCTCGTCGTACTCATCAACGAAGGCTCGGCATCGTCATCTGAAATATTTGCCGGAGCCATGCAAGACAATGACCGGGCAACCATCATCGGGCGACGCTCGTTCGGAAAAGGCTTGGTACAACAGCAGATTGGATTCCCCGACGGCAGCATGGTGCGGCTGACCATCGCCCGCTACTACACGCCTTCGGGTCGCTGCATACAGAAACCTTACAAGCCGGGAGACGAAACCGACTACGACCAAGACCTTCTCTCGCGCTATCAGCACGGCGAACTCTTCTCACGCGACAGTATCAAACATACAGGGCCGGCTTACCACACGGTGGGCGGGCGCACCGTCTACGGCGGCGGCGGCATTACCCCCGATGTATTCGTGCCCGAAGACACTTCAACCGTAACTTCTTATTACAAGCAGGCAGCCATAAGCGGACTCATCATACAATATGCCTACAAATACACCGATGAAAATCGACCGATACTGAGTAGGTTTACCGAAATGAAGCCCTTGGCGGAATACCTCAACGGCCGCAATCTCGTCAACGACTTCGCCAACTATGCCGAGCGTTACGGACTTCGTCGACGCAACAACCTCATCAGCCGTTCGCACACACTGCTTGAAAACTACATCAACAGCCGCATCATCTACAACATACTTGATGAGCAGGCATGGAATCAGTACCTCAATCAGGACGATCCGGATATTAAAGCAGCAATCAAAACGCTGAGTTCGTCGTCGAATCTCATCAGTATCCGGCATTAACCCTAAACATCCGCTCATATGAAACCATCCAACGAAACCTCTTCACCCCTTCATCCCAAAGAGGGAATAGAACACATCGCTGCAGAGATAAGCAAACCGGAACTCCGCAAAGAAATCCGTGCCCGCAAGAAGCAGTTCTCTACCGACGAACTGATAGTCCTTTCGCAACCGATTCTCAAACGGCTTACAGCACATCCACGCTATCAACAGGCATCAACCGTCCTGCTCTACAACTCGCTGCCCGATGAAGTCTACACCCACGACCTCATCGAGCAAGCCCTTACAGAAGGCAAGACCGTTCTGCTGCCTGTTGTCATCAGTGCCACCGAGATGGAGATACGCCATTATACGGGAACAGGCGACCTCCGTATCAGTTCCTACGGCATCCTCGAACCATCCGGCGAACCTTTTACCGACTATCGAAAGATAGACTTTGCCCTCATCCCTGGTATGTCATTCGACTCCCATCGTAACCGCCTCGGGCGCGGGAAAGGCTATTACGACCGCTTCCTGCCCAATATTCCACAAGCCTATAAGCTCGGCATCTGTTTCGATTTCCAAAAGCTCGACGCAATTCCTGCCGACGAATACGATAAGAAGGTGGATGAGGTGTTATAAGGCATCGTCATTTTTTAGTTGCGACCGCCACATCATCCGACAGATAGTATTATCTTTGCACCCGATAACAGAAGAACGAATCATATATAACACAATTAAAACAAAAGCATGATGAAAAAGTATGTTTGCAACGTATGTGGCTGGATTTACGACCCGACAGTAGGCGATCCTGATGGTGGCATTGAACCCGGAACAGCATTTGAAGACATCCCGGAAGATTGGGTTTGCCCCGAATGTGGTGTAACAAAAGAGGATTTCAGCCCAGTTGAAGAGTAACCAATACCCAGCACCCCAGCCGTCGCCCCACGCAGTCCTCTCCAATTCCATCCCATGCGGCACAGCACTGCTCGTGTTTGGACAGAGGAAAACGAGGCTCGTGCCTCACGCGGTTTACACACGTGTCTCACAGCCGCGAGACATATGCTTAACAAGCACGAGGCACGTGCCTCGAAAATGGACGACAGACAATTCCCGAACACTCAACACAAGCGGAAACCACAGCTAATCGTAAGGACACACGGCTCGTGTGTCCAGTGAATACCCCTCTACATCCAACACGCAACACGCCCCATGCAAACAAATCGTCTGCGTGGGGCGTTCCTATATACAAGTGAGGTCTTGCTTTATTTTTGTGGGTGTTTGTGCTCCGGGGGACTTTTACTCTGCCACGGGACGCACCGCGAAACCGCCCGACCGATTGTTGAGGTTCAGCGGATACACGATGCTCGAGTGGAAGAACAGGATGCAACCGTCGCTCGTGAGGTACGGGACGGCCGACCAATACAGACCGTAGCTGCCCACGTAGTACAACGAACCGTCACCGCTGTTGCGAAAGCCCGAAGCAGGGAACACAACGTTGTTCGTGCCTGTCTTGGACTTGAAAGTCCAACCCATATCAAAGCTACCTTCAACGTTGAACTCGG
>CAUVFB010000098.1:0-6155 GCA_963551095.1 uncultured Prevotella sp.
CGAAGTCCGATATAATCATACTTGGCAAGCATGTCTATGTTGGAAATACGGGCGCGGCGAGGCTGCCGACTCATATAAGAGAGACCGTTACAAGCTCCTGCCGATACAGCAACGACATAATGGAAATACTGCTCATGTTTCATAAAAGCATCCAGAACTCCGGAAGTAAACACTCCACGCATACCTCCTCCCTCTAACACTAGACCCGTATTCCTGCCTATTTCCATAAAAACTCGTTAAATTGCCTACAAAGTTAATGCTTTTAATGGAATAGTTATTATCTTTGCATCAAAACAAATAAGAATCTCTCTATGTTTAGCAAAGAAACTTACGCAAGCCGTCGCGCCGAGTTAAAACAACTTGTAAAGAACGGCATCATCATTCTTTTTGGCAATAATGAGTCTCCGGCCAACTGTCCTGCAAACGGTTATTATCCTTTCCGTCAGGATTCGTCGTTTCTGTATTACTTCGGACAGCAACGCGACGGACTTGTCGGTGTAATTGACATAGACGAGAACAAAGAGACACTCATCGGTGATGATATTGACATTGAAGATATTGTATGGTTTGGAAGTGTTGATTCCGTCTACGATATGGCTGAGCAAGTGGATGTCGCCAATACGGCTCCGATGAAAGAACTGAAAGGAATCTGCGACGCAGCAAGGCGCAGTCATCGCAAGGTACACTTCCTGCCACCCTACCGATCCGATATCAAGATTCAGATTTTCGACCTCCTCGGCATTCATCCCAACCAACAGAAAGAAGCTGCCAGCCTTGATTTGATTCAGGCAGTAGTCAAGATGCGTTCTGTAAAGACTGAAGAGGAGATTGCTGAACTGGAACAGGCTGCCACCATAGGTTACCGTATGCACACTACCGCCATGCGCATTACACGTCCCGGATTAACCGAGAAGTATGTCAGCGGACAGGTAGACGGCGTGGCTCATTCGTTCGGATCAATGGTTTCTTTTCCTACCATCTTCACCCAGCATGGTGAGATTATGCACGGCATACCGTCAATGGCACAACTCGAAGACGGAAGACTTGTGCTCTGCGACTGTGGTGGTGAGAACATGAATCACTATTGCTCAGATAACACGCGCACATTCCCTATCAATGGAAAGTTCACTCAACGTCAGCTAGACATATATAAGGTAGTAGAGGATGCCCACGATGCAGCTCTCAACATAGCAAAGCCCGGCGTAAAATATGCCGATGTTCACTTTGCCGTCTGTCGCATTATCTTCGACCGCATGAAAGAGTTGGGACTTGCAAAGGGCGACACCGAAACAGCCATTGTCGCCGGTGCACATGCCATGTTCCTGCCTCACGGTCTCGGACATATGATGGGCATGGACGTACACGATATGGAAGCACTCGACCAAATAAATGTTGGCTTTGACGAGGAGACCCGACCGAATCTCGAACAGTTCGGTACCAACTGTCTCCGCATGGGACGCAGGCTTCAGGAAGGCTTCGTCGTTACCGATGAGCCTGGTATCTATTTTATTCCAGCCCTCATCGACGAGTGGAGGGCAAAGAAGCACTGTGCGGACTTCCTCAATTTCGACAAGCTGGATACCTATAAAGACTTCGGAGGTATCCGCATTGAGGATGATCTCCTCATCACAAAGGATGGCTGTCGGTTTATCGGCGAGCAGCGAATCCCGTACCATCCGAAAGACATTGAAGACTTTATGGCAGCAAACAGATCATAAACCAATTATTAATAACCATTTTATAACCATCTGTCTTTCGTATGGGTCATCAATAAAAGAACTCTTCCGGAAGAACAACAGACATCTTATGAAGAAAATTCTAGTATTCGCACTTGCAGCCATGGTGGCTTGCGGTGTAAGTGCAGCCGACAAGAAAGCAAAGGCAAAACCATCCAACAAGCCTATTTTCACGGTAGTAAAGGAGAACAAAATCACCAGTATGAAGAACCAAAGTCGCTCGGGTACCTGTTGGGACTACTCCACCTTGAGCTACTTTGAGTCCGAAATTCTGAAAAAGACAGGCAAAACCTACGACCTCTGCGAGGCTTTCGTGGCTAATAAAACTTATATGGATCGTGCCATCCAAGTAGTTCGCTTCCATGGCGACTGTCAGTTCGCACAAGGAGGATCGGCCTACGATCCCTATTACTGTATGAAGAACTACGGCATCTGTCCTGAGGATGCTATGCCATTCCCGGGTTCTCTCTATGGCGATTCACTCAACAACTTCAACGAATTCTTCTCCGTTCTTGAACCTTACGTAGCTGCCGTTGCTAAGAACAAGGCCGATAAGCTTTCCGGACAATGGAAACTCGGGCTCCAGGCCATCCTTGACGCTTACCTCGGCAAGTGTCCCGAGCAATTTACTTATGAAGGTAAGCAGTACACACCGAAGACTTTCGCAGCCAGCCTCGGCTTAGACTGGGACGACTACGTAAGTATTACTTCCTACACTCACCATCCTTTCTATACAGCATTCGCCGTTGAGGTGCAGGACAACTGGCGTTTCCCATTGTCTTACAATCTCCCGATGAACGAGATGATGGAAATTATCGACAATGCTATTATGAACGGCTACACCATCGCATGGGGTGGCGACGTCAGCGAGCCGGGCTTTACTCGCGACGGACTTGCTTACATGGTAGACGGAAAGAAGATTCAGAGTCTGAAAGGTAGCGATATGGCACGCTGGCTGGGTCTTTCTGCGAGCAAGAAGCGCAATCTTATTGATTCGCTGGGCGTAAATGTACCTGAAATCACGCCTACCCAAGAACAGCGTCAGGAGCGTTTCGATAACTGGGAACTGACCGACGACCACGGCATGCAGATCTTTGGTATCGCCAAGGATCAGAACGGCAAGGAATACTATATGGTAAAGAATTCATGGGGTGAGACGGGTGCCTATAAGGGCGTATGGTATATGACCAAAAACTTCATTGCGGCCAACACGATGGACTATATGGTCAACAAGAACGCCATTCCGGCAGAAATCCGCAAGAAACTCGGAATCTAATAGAGATTGAATAT
Organism: uncultured Prevotella sp.; assembly: GCA_963551095.1. Classification (GTDB taxonomy): domain Bacteria; phylum Bacteroidota; class Bacteroidia; order Bacteroidales; family Bacteroidaceae; genus Prevotella. The sequence continues at coordinate 3,027 of CAUVFB010000098.1, forward strand.
TATCCGTTCGCGCCCTGACCGGCGGAAACAACATAGGGAGAGTGTATCAAAACTTCACTCTCTCTTTTATACTTGCCTGTCAGGATGCAGCTTCGGTTCTGTGCTTCTGAACGTTCGGTATCTGAATCTTTCTGCCCGGGTCAGAGCCTCTCATGTCTGCCACCAAAAACCCTATACCCTTTTACCGAAAACCCACGACCCTTTTGCCGGGGAGGTCGTTACCGGATGGCGGTCGGCTAGTAGTCTGCAGGCAGCCGATCGGTTGTATCCGGGGGGATATGCCTGTTCTTCATTGAGTCTTCTGCTATATCCATATTCAGATTCTATACGGAAGAAGTATGATAGGGTGGCGTATGTAAGAGTGAAAGTACCTCTTGGTGCATGGAGGCAGAAAGTTCCGGAGCGAGAAGGTCTGAGATTCGTGCATAAAAAGAGGTGTGGTCTGTGTTGACACACCTTCTCCATCAACTTCTTCTGTAGACGATAGTCCGAAGCAACGTATGTAGTGGATTCGCCATAACTCTCTCCCAGTTTCCAAGCAACCATTGAATTGACAAGATAAAAACAGGATTCAAAACTATGTTACATTTAGTCCAACCTTATATTGACATCGCCCTGAAACTCATCACGGGCATGATAGGAATATTGGTCTTCTTGCGCGTAACAGGTAAGGCACAGATGGGGCAGGTTACACCACTCGACACCGTGAGTGCTTTCGTGATTGGTGCATTGGTCGGTGGTGTACTGTACAATCCGGAGATGTCTATGTGGCATATCCTCTTTGCCCTGACGGTGTGGACAATATTCAATATGCTTATCCGCTTCGCAATGCGGTCGGCGCGACTGCGCCATCTGATCAAAGGCGAAAGTGAGTTCCTTGTGAAAGACGGTGTCATCGACTTCAAGAACTTCAAGCGTAACAGTCTTGAGATGGAGCAGTTCCGCCTACTCCTACGTCAGAAAGGAATATTCTCCATGTTCGATGTGGAGGATGTCCTCTTTGAGGCGAATGGCTCGGTAACCGTGCTTTCACCCGGGAAGATTGCCTCTTCGTTCCTCCTCGTCAACAACGGCGAAATAGTCGAGAGCACCCTCAGACAGTGCGGGCGTTCGACGGCATGGGTTATTCGTGCCATCAAACACAATGGCTTCGAATCTCCCTCTGAGCTGTTCTGCATGGAGTGGACACCACACAGAGGATTTTATTTCGTTACTTATGGCGGCGACGTAAAGCGCGGCAAGGAGGAAGTTGCAGCTGGGGAAATTGACAATACAGCACAAGTCTGAAGGGTTATGAAATAAGATTGAGGATGCGTGAAACTCCTTACATGTGAGAAAATCACAGCTCACACACGTAAGAACGCATTGACAGTTATTTGGAGTCTTCGCAGACTTCAGATGTTCTTTCAGCGAAAGGAGGCTGTTTGAAGATGCTGAAGTTCACACTTCCGTAGCTTCTGTGCTCCACGAAACGTGTGTGAAGGGAAAAATCGTTCTTCCTGCCATGTTCGAAGACAAAGACTCCGCCGTCGCTGAGCAAGTCTTGCCCGAATATCAAAGCAGGTATCTCAGGCAATTCAGGAAGTTCATAGGGCGGGTCAGCGAAGATGAGATCGAATTGTTGGCGGCAGCTCTTTAGGAAGCGGAACACATCGCCGCGAATCAGAATGTTGTTTTTTGCCCCAATCTTTCCGATGCACTGGGCGATGAAGCGGGCGTGGTCTCGGTCTTTCTCTACGCTGACCACTTCTCGGCAGCCCCTCGACAACAGTTCGAGTGTGATACTTCCTGTTCCAGAGAAAAGATCGAGGGCGGTGGCTTTATCGAAGTCGACATAACCATTGAGCACGTTGAAGATATTCTCCTTGGCGAAGTCGGTAGTCGGGCGTGCTTTGAAATTGCGTGGAATATCGAAATGTCGGCCCTTGTAAATTCCCGTTATGATTCTCATTGTTTTCTTGTTCTTTGTACATGGACTTCTTTTGGTCTTTGAGGTTTGAACTTGGAAGTTGGCTTTCATTAAAGTTTCCTTTTGTTGCAGTTCAAACTTCAAAGTTCAAACCTCAAAGGCTAAAGTGGCTTGCCTTCAAGTCATAGGGGATATCGTCCCGATCGGCCATGGGCATGCTGTCGAAATCCGTTCTTTGGTTGATGATGAAACTGCGGCGTACATAGCGTGGGAGTTGCTTGCGAAGCCATTCGAGATGGAGAATGTCACCAACGAGATATACCTCGTCAAGCTCATCGTCCATGCCAAGTTGCCGCCAGGCAAAGAGCAGATAGTAAAGAGCGTCGTGGGCGTGGGTGGCATCGAACGAGTTGCTGAACTGGAAACGGTTCTGCTGAAATGCGAAAACCTCCATCCGCTTCTCGTGAAAGTAGGCAAAGAGTTTCCTGCGCGTCCCGGCAAAAGAACGACGGTAAAGCCGCGCCCATACGGGCTGCATCAGTGGCATGAAATCCGATGCCTCGAAATGGTCGTCAACGACCGTCCTCAAGTCTTTGTTGACAGCGAATACCGCAACGGAATTGAGATCGGGCAGCACGGAGTGCATGATGTCCTCGCCCCGGTGCTCGGCGTACACGTGGTGATAGAGTGTCGGGTAGTCCTGTTCCTGTCCGTCGTCAACCGGCATCAGCATCACCGGCGCGTCGGTTAGCACTGTTGCCATCTTGTAGCCACTCTGCAACAACTCCGATTGAGTGAATGCTTCACGCAGGTTGGCTGCTGTCGAGATACCGTTGTTCAGCGGATATGGTTCGTAGACGAGCTGCTCGTCTTTCTGCGGATTGGCCACAGAGAATGACATTACGCCCCTCGCCAGGCGGATGGTCAGCCTCAGTTTCCTGTCTGTTGTGTTGTTGTCTGTCCTGTTCATAAATGATTGTCGCATTGCCGGTCGTCCTGTGTCGGTACAACTGTCTCGTTGCCCTTTCCGGATGGCTTCGCAATGCAAACTTACTCATTTTTTCCCGATTACAGCCTGCTTCCTCCTGATAAAAGCCATCTATTCACCTTCCTTGCCTCATCATCTTCCCATAATTATCACCCTTTTCTTTTCTCGTTGAATCTTTTTCGTTACCTTTGCAGCCGATTCAAACAAACGACGAAGAGATGATGACAAGGAA
>CAUVFB010000099.1:0-6132 GCA_963551095.1 uncultured Prevotella sp.
TCACGGGCACATGGAAGCCCGGCACGACGAAGACTTACGCCCTCTCACAGAACAACTCCGACTGGCAGTACGTGCTGAACGTTACCGGCCCGACGGCTCCCGTTGCTTATAACCAAACCAATGCCGGCAACTATACCATCCAAAGCTATAGGAAAGATGCCGTAACAAATACATTACAGCCTGTGAAATGGAAAGTGGTCGGCTATCAGGAGAGTGCCGACGGTGGTAGTACTTGGTCTACACTTAGCGACACCAAACCCACATGGCTTACCTCGCTGAGTTTGACAAGTGGCAACGGTGTTACATCGGGCAGCGAGAGTGGCGCAGCTACTGTGCAGAAAGCCCCTGTTATTGATAAGCTCGCCCCATACAATAAAGTGTTGCATGATGCTACGCCCAAAGGCAGTGCCGGCAACTACTACAATCTCTCCAACCATACTGGAGGTGTAGCTGTTGAGAATACCGCCAATTCTTACCTGATTTCCGCCCCCGGCTATTACAAGATTCCGCTGGTCTATGGCAACGCCATCACGGGCGGCACTCCTAATACCCACGCTTATACCAGTAATGCAGCACCGGGGAATCCCTATGTCTTGTATCACTTCAAAGATCACGACGGTGTGGACATTGACAATCCTTGGATTACCCAAACCAATGGTGGAGCGAACACTCCCGACGGAGCCAAGATTGTATGGACCGACCAAAGCGGCATCGTTACCGACCTCGGGTTGGAGGGTAGCGGCAATAACTCCTTCGTCCACTTCCGTGTACCCCAAGACAAGATTAAGAACGGCAACGCCGTCATTGCCGTTACCAAGGGTGGCACTGTCGTTTGGTCGTGGCATTTGTGGTTCGACCATGACGATGTGCTCAACACCATCCCGATGGTCAACCATCAGAACGTTACCTATAACTTCACGAAACAGACACTCGGCTTCGCCTATACCAAATGGGAAGGTAGTAGCTATGACAAGCCCCGCGTAGCACGCATCAAGGTAGAGCAACTTCCCGCCAACGGTGGTGTCAAGCAATTCGGCTACATTGACATCACACAGAATCCCGGCAGCGTCAAAGAGTTCCACTCCACGTTCTATCAGTTCGGCCGCAAGGACGCTTTCCCCGGCACGGATGCCATTGCCGACGGTTCGTTCAATAAGAATGCCGGAAGTTACATGTCCATTCAGAATGGTATTCAGCATCCGGAGAACTTCTACACTTACGGTAGCTCCTGGTACAGCAATCCTCCTGTCGGTTACTCTTATTTTAATCTTTGGTCTGCCAAGAACACGGAGACTTCCAACTGGTGGAATGACAACCCTGTTATCAAGACCATCTATGATCCCTGCCCCGTCGGCTTGAAGATGCCTGCCTCCAATGCTTTCTCGGGCTTCACCACTACGGGGCAGAACACCTACAACCCGTCCGAATTCAACGTTGAAGGCAGCTTTGATATGGGTTATACTTTCAAGTCCAAGACCGGCACGAACACCGTCTTCTTCCCTGCTTCGGGCTATCGCATCGACAGTGACGGTTCGTTGTACAACGTGGGCAGCAACGGTCTGTATTGGTCGGCCGTCCCGTACAACACGTTCTACGGTTGCGTCCTGTACTTCAACTCGGGCTACGTGAGCCCGCTGAACAAAAGCGGTCGGTCGTACGGTTACCCGGTGCGCCCCGTTACAGAATGATTCAAAAATAAAATATATTTACAGATCATGGAAAGAATACGTTTTTATAACTGCCTGATAATGAAACACATATATCGAGACCCCCTCGGTATAGGACTGAGGTACCCTCGGTATAGGACAGAGATAGCCTCAGTATAGGACCGAGGGGGTCTAAGGTAGGGACTGTGGTAGACAACAGTTGAAAAGAATTTACACAGCTTCACCACCGAGACCTCGCTTGTATAGGGGAATGCCCCACGTAAGCCCAACCGCTTGTGTGGGGCATTTTGTGTTTTGGATTCACGAGGAGGATCTTCTGTCAATGCCGGCTTGTACGATTGTCCATTTCCTATCCTTCTTTGTTTTCGTTGTTTTCGAATTGTTTTCTTGAGTTTCTCGTTTTTTTGCTCTATCTTTGCGAGGCTGAAAAAGTAAGAATGCAAACTGTATTTGATGGATATGAAAAGGGAAGACGATATAAGGAAAGCCATAGAGGTAATGAAAGGCGGTGGCGTGATACTCTACCCGACAGATACGGTGTGGGGTATCGGATGCGATGCCACCAATGCCGAGGCTGTGGCCAAGGTGTATGAAATCAAGCACCGGGACGACTCGAAGGCTCTTATCTGTCTGGTTGACTCCGACAACCGGCTGCAACGGTATATCAGGAATGTGCCGGACGTCGCCTGGCAGGTGATAGATACGGTAACGAAGCCGACAACGCTGGTACTCGGCGGAGCTGTCAACCTTGCCCCGAACCTGATTGCCGAAGACGGTTCTGTCGGTATCCGGATTACCAACGAACCTTTCTCGAAGGAGCTGTGCTACCGTTTCCAAAAAGCTATCGTGAGTACTTCGGCCAACGTGAGCGGTGCACCGGCAGCTCAGAACTATTGCGATATATCGGACGAAATTCTCTCTGCGGTCGACTACGTGTGCGAGTCGCGCCGCCAGGAGCACCGGCCGCACCAGCCGTCGAGCATCATCAAGCTGGGAGCGGCCGGCGAAGTAACCATCATCAGGAAGTAATCGGTATTATATTCTTTGACCGGGAATGGCAGACACGAGCCTTATAGACCCATTGAACCAGTGGCGGCAGAAGCATATCTCTGACCGTCAGTTTGTTCATATCCTCGCTTTCGTCATCGGATTCCTTGCCTCTGTGGCGGCTTTTGTGCTGCATCTGATCATCAAGGAAATAGAGAGACTGATTACATCGGGCTTCGAATTGACGACCATCAACTGGCTTTATCTTCTTTATCCCGTTGTGGGTATATGGCTGACGAGCCTGTTCGTGAAGTACGTAGTGCGCGATCAGATATCGCATGGCATTACGCGTGTGCTCTATGCCATTGCTTCGAAGCGGTCGGAACTGAAGGCACACAACACGTGGACGTCTATTGTGGCTTCGGCCATTACTATCGGCTTTGGCGGCTCCGTCGGTGCCGAGGCTCCTATCGTACTGACCGGGGCAGCCATCGGCAGCAACCTGGGCCGCATCTTCCACTTGGACAAGCGCACGATGATGCTCCTTGTCGGTTGCGGAGCGACGGCTGCGGTGTCGGGAATCTTCAAGGCACCTATCGCCGGACTTGTCTTCACGCTCGAAATCCTGATGGTCGACCTGACGATGGCCTCTCTGCTGCCTATTCTTATTTCCTCTGTTACAGCCACATGTTTCTCGTATTTCTTCACCGGAACGTCGGCGATGTACAACTTCCGGATGGATTATCTGTGGAGTCTTGAGCGTGTTCCTGCCACGATTCTGTTGGGAGTTGCCTGCGGACTCCTCTCGCTGTATTTCATGCGGGTAATGGCGTGGTGTGAGGATGGCTACGGGAAGCTCTTCCGGCATCCTTATCTGAAACTTGCCGTGGGCGGCATCGTGCTTTCCTTGCTGATATTTCTCTTCCCGTCGCTTTATGGTGAAGGCTACAACAACCTGGGCATCTTCATTGAGGGAAGTACCGAAGCCGACTGGAATCAGGTGTTGCAAGGCTCCATGTTTGCCGGACAGACGAAGTTTCTCGTGCTCTATGTCGGCCTGGTAACACTGATGAAAGTCTTTGCCACCAGCGCAACGAACGGAGCGGGAGGCTGCGGCGGAACCTTCGCGCCGTCGCTTTTTATCGGCGGATTCGGCGGATTCTTCTTTGCGCGTGTCTGGAACATCCATCAAATAGGCGTTTATATTCCCGAGAAGAATTTCACCCTGTATGGCATGGCAGCGGTGATGGCAGCGGTCATGCACGCTCCGCTGACGGGAATGTTTCTCATTGCCGAGCTGACGGGTGGTTATCAGCTCCTCATCCCGTTGCTGATAGTTACGATCAGTTCCTACCTCACCATCAATATCTTTGAGCATCACAGCATCTACGCCGTCCGCCTGGCTCGCCAGGGGAAGCTGCTGACCCACAATACGGATCGTTCGGTACTCACGATGATGAGTATGGACAGTATTATCGACAAGGACTATACCTTCGTCGAGCCGGATTTGGAGCTGGGCAGCCTGATTCACGCCATCAGCCACAGCCGCAACACTTACCTGCCGGTAGTCGACGACAACGGCGTGCTGCTCGGTGAGATTGACATTGTGAAGATTCGCCACATCGTCTTCCGCACCGAACTGTACCATCGCTTCTATGTCAGCCAGCTGATGGTGCCGCCCCTGGGAACAATCGGGGTGAACGACCCGATGGAATCGGTGATGGAAACCTTTGAGAAGACAGGGGCGAAGAATCTCCCCGTGGTGGATGTCGACGGGCGGCTGGTGGGCTATATATCGCGGACAAGGCTGTTCAATATGTATCGGCAGACGGTTGCCGACTTCAGTACGGAATAATCACAACAGGAAATCAAGTCTATGGACAGGAAAGAGATACGTGTCGTCTTCATGGGAACGCCGGAGTTTGCCGTCGAATCCCTGCGAATGCTCGTCGAAAGCGGCTATCATGTAGTGGCAGTGGTTACTCAGCCCGACAAACCGGTGGGCAGACATCAGGAACAGCTGCAGCCTTCTGCCGTCAAGCAATATGCCCTTTCGGCGGGGCTTCCCGTCCTGCAGCCCGTCAGGATGAAAGACCCCGACTTCGTGGAACAGCTGCGTTCGTACCGCGCCGACCTGCAGGTAGTGGTTGCCTTCCGCATGCTTCCCGAGGTGGTATGGGCGATGCCGGCATTGGGAACGTTCAACGTGCATGCTGCCCTGCTGCCGCAATACCGCGGTGCAGCCCCCATCAACTGGGCAGTCATCAATGGCGAGACTGAAACGGGGGTTACTACGTTCTTCCTCGATAAAGACATCGATACGGGGCGAATCATCCTACAGAGACGATTCGCCATCCCCGACGATGCCAATGCAGAGTATGTATACGACGGACTGATGCACCTGGGAGCGCGGGCAGCCCTGGAGACTGTCGACCTGATTGCCGCCGAGTTGTCGGAAAGCAGTAAGGGCGATTTCGCCGACGTGCTTGCACGTATCAGCATGCCACAGTCGGAAAGCCATGTGCTGCTCCCTGCCCCTAAGATATTCAAGGAGACATGCCGAATCAACTGGAGGCGGCCGGCCAAGCAGGTTTACGACTTTGTGAGGGGACTGAGTCCGTATCCCGGAACATGGTGCAAGATGGAGCAGGACAGCAATGGCGGAAGCGGGAAGCCGTCGGTTCTGAAAGTATACCGGACAGCAAAGACCGACCGACAAGCCCTGGACGCACCGGGAACCCTGCTCGTAGAGAGAGGCAGGCTTTATGTCTGCACATCCGACAAGCTGCTTGAGCTGCTCGAAATACAGCTGACAGGCAAGAAGCGGATGGAAGCACGCGCTTTCGTCAATGGTTTCCACAGTTTGGAAACCTACCGTTTGTCGTGATCGCTCATCATACATCATTTAATACCCTCCAATAACACGCAAAAAACCAGCAAACAGTAGGGACGCACGAGCCGTGCGTCCTCGTTTACACCCTCGTACCGCCACAATTCCACCACCATCTCACAGTGAATCGTTGCTTGCGGAGGACGCACGAGCCGTGCGTCCCTACAATTGAATGAAGCAACAGGCAATCAACAACACCCAATGGCACGCGGAAACCACAGTAAATGATCAATACTTATTCCAGGCATTTGCAAGCCATCGGCTCGTTGTGCAGATATGTATAGCGGATTCTAAAGTGTGTTGCAACGGATTCATGTCTTAGGATTGCATTTCGTCTGTCCTAAGACTACATCACGTCTGTCCTAGGACTACATCGCATCTGTCTTAGGACTACATCGCATCTGTCCTAGGACTACATCGCATCTGTCCTAGGACTACATTGCATCTGTCCTAGGACTACATCGCATCTGTCCTAGGACTACATTGCATCTGTCCTAGGACTACATCGCATCTGTCTTAGGACTTGGCCTTTCCCGATTCACGTTATAACGAATTATAAAGCACGTTATAACGAATTATAAAGCGCGT
>CAUVFB010000100.1:0-6114 GCA_963551095.1 uncultured Prevotella sp.
GTGTCGGGATTCAGCAGCAGCACGTATTCCCCTTCTGCCCGGTGTATGGCCAGGTTGTTTGCCCGGGCAAAGCCCAAATTGTGCATGGAGGCTATGTAATGCACCCTTGGGAACCGTTTCTTCAGATACCCCAAAGACCCATCTTTGGAATGATTGTCTACTACATAGATTTCCGCATCAATGCCATTCAACGCCCTTTCCACGCTGTACAGACACTGGGCGAGATAGTATTTCACATTGTAGTTGACGATAACGATACTCAGCTTCATCAGTCTTTCGAATTCCTCTTATTCATTCTCTCCTCCGAAATAAAGCCGGTACTCTTGTCTGCATCTGCCTTCCGAGGGATAGACGAAGAAGTCGGCGAGGAGGAGAATCACTCCCAAATAGAAGAAGCCCGTCGCACATCCGAACATGTAGTAGAAGAACAGGTTGAGCACCATGGGAACGCAGAGCATGGACATCCTTGCCACGGCCCATTTCAGATACACCAACAGTCGCCTGTCAGTCTGCCCGGAAACAGGCTTCATCTTCCGTCGCAACCGGAAGAGATACAAGGCGAGCGGCAGGAGTATGAGGGTGGAAAGCTGCATGACTGTCTGGATAATCATCAGCGGCAGGCTGCTCTCTGTCGCATACCAGTCGCCCGGGAGCATGAGGTGGCTCTCGAAAGCCCCAATGACAGCTGCTGTCAGCAGCAGTGCCGCATAAAATTCGGTCAATAATATTCTTCTGACTCTGTGCATAGTTAAGATATTCCTCTATAGCTCAAGGCGTGTCCGGTTCAGTATGCTCCTGCCCAGCGTTACCTCGTCGGTATACTCCAGCTCGTCGCCTACAGATATTCCGCGGGCAATCACTGATACCTTGACGCCAGCGCCTTTCAGTTTTCTTGATATATAAAAGTTGGTCGTATCTCCTTCCATGGTACTCGACAGGGCGAGTATGACCTCCTGCACTTCTGTCTGTCTTGCTCTCTCTACCAGAGAGTCAATCTCCAGGTCGTTGGGACCTACTCCGTCCATCGGCGAAATCACTCCCCCAAGGACATGGTACCTGCCAAAGAACTGCTGGGTATTCTCTATTGCCATGACATCCTGAATGTTCTCCACGACGCAGATCAACGACAAGTCTCTGTGCGGATCGCTGCAAATAGGACAGACATCGGTGTCGGATATGTTATGACATATCCTGCAATGCCTGATGTCGTGCCGTGCGCGGGACAGAGCCTCGGCAAATCCGTCGACGGAGTCGGGTGTCTGACGAAGCAGATGGAGAGTCAGGCGCAAGGCTGTCTTGCGTCCTATTCCGGGCAGCTGCGCGAACTCGTCTACCGCCCGTTCCAATAGCAAGGATGGATATTGCTGCATTCTGTTCTCTGTAAAGAAAGGTCTGTGTGGTTAGTCGTCGAACAGATAGATACCTAATCCCACCTTCAGCCCTACGGTTGAGTAGCTGGAGTTTTTGAACGAATGGTCGTAATACACTGCAGGCTCAATGGTTACCGAGCGATTGATAAAAAATGCGTAGCCTACCTCTGCCCCCAGCATGATGTCGTTGTAGCTGTGGTTGGCATGCAGGAACTTGCAGTTGGCTCCCAGATACAGTCCGTTTTGGGTAATGTAGTAGCGTGTGCCTGTGCCCAACGTGATATGATCTGCCACTGACTCAGAGCCGCTATGCTCTGCGCTGACTGTCGTCAGCAACATCACGTCATCCCAGGGCAGACAGCCGGCTTTGGCCTCTGCGCCGATGTTCACCCCATCATGGCTGTTGTAGCTGAGTCCCATGCCCGTTACAGAAGCACCCACATAGCCCTTTCCTTGCTGAAACTGCGCACTCGCAGCTAATGTCAGCAGAAAAGCGGCAGTCGAAAGCATTAGTCTTTTCTTCATAATTGTGTCTTTTGTCTTTCCGAACCGTCCATGCACGATACAGCTTTTAGCAGGGCTGACAACGTGAAGTCTGACGGATACTCTCTTGATGATTATGCAATTGTATTACAAAGGTAGATGTTTTATTTGAATTATGGAAATATTCAATTCTCTTTGTCAGTCAGAGCACCGGCTCGGAGTGCCAAGCCGGGATATCCATACAAGTGGACATGCCTATGCAGAAAGGTCAGAAAGACGTATGCACGGAATTGGAAAACGCGTCGGGAGTGGTTGAACTTCGCGCAGGTATTCCTGCCATGCACGTTTGCGAACTGGTGGTCTTCTCCAGGTCAGTCTCCGGAGTCGGCCACCGCAGTCCCGCGATAGCCTGAACAATATAGATGGATAGACTATAGAAACCCTATACCTTTTCGTCAGAAACCCACGAGCCTTTTGTCGGAAACCCTATACCCTTTCGGCAGAAACCCACGTGCCTTTTGCTGGAAACCCTATACCCTTTCGGCAGAAACCCACGTGCCTTTTGTCGGAAAAGGTCGAGGGTTTTCTCGGAGAGGTCGTTGTCTGACGGCGGTTTGCCGACTGTATCCCAGTCAGGTATCCCCGTTCCTCACGCGTCTTCTTCCATGATCCGCCATTCCGCAAAGGTGGAGAGCTGCAAGGCGTTCTGCAAAGACACACCTTAAATGGCTCTATACGTATGAAGAATCACCAAATCTATAGACACTTATAATTCGTCGAACTCACGTTATATCAACAATGACGTTTGCAACAACGTTGCTTTTTACAAATGTTTTGACTTTTTCGCCGATCTGTACAAGTCTCCAGTCATTTGTCGGGGGCGTTTGCTCATGTGGTGCAAGACTGATGACGATTGGGGAATTACAAAAACAAAAGCCGGGAGATGATGAAACACTTCCCGACTTCGTTGTTATTGATGTATTTTGAAAGCTTTGCGTTCTGGCGTATGCGAACCGATTTTCTGCTGCGGAATCCTACTTCTTCGGTGGACTCTTCTTCTCGTGTTCGGTGAGGAAACCGTGGCGATAGGCATAGAGAAGTTCCTCCAAGGCTTCGATTTGCAGTTTCAGTTCCGTTCCCTTGTCGGTATCAGCCACTCTCAGCCGACGCTGATTCATCTCTACAATCTGGGTCGTGCTGACAATGTCGGTGCCACGGTTGATGGCTTCCTCTGCCGATGTGAATGGTTCGTGCTGCACAAGCTGGAATCCACGCGAGTGATAGACGAGGGTGTACCCAGCAATGCCCGTCTCCTTATGGTAGGCCTGTGAGAATCCGCCGTCGATGACCATGAGTTTTCCGTTGGCTTTGATAGGGTTCTCACCTTTCACTACATGTACCGGGACATGTCCGTTGATGATGTGCCGGTTGGAGCCTTTCACTCCGAATTCGTCCATGATCATGTCGGCAATCTCCTCCTTATCGCGCAGCGAGAAATAGCTTCCTTTAGCTTCGCTGTGTGTCTCCTTTTCTTTGAGGAAGTATCGCTCCAGGGTAGCCATCTTGTTCTTATCGAACAACGGACTGTCCGGCCCGCACCACAGGTAGAGGAAATAGTCGATGGCATACTGTCTGTCGACATCGTTTTCAGCTTCGTTCTGTACCTGGAAAGCTGTCCGGATCATCATTCCGATGTTGTGCAGCAGCTCTTTTCCCTTGTATCGTTCGCCGGGATAGATTTCTACTTCTTTCAAGGTGCCGTCGGCATTGAGCGGAATGGACGCGTGGTAGAGCAGATTGTTGTTGACAATGTTGTACATACAGCCGTGGCTGAGTAGCAGCTGGATGTGTTTGTAGAGCTTTTCGCTTACGGTGAAAGAGTGATGCAACTTGTCCATGAGCGTCTGTTCCTCTTCGGTGAGCCGGTTGGGATGCTTGGGATCGATGGTGGGGAAGTTGCACGATGTCATTGTGTACGTCTTTCCGTCGATATCGATGGTTCTTTTCTTGTAGTCGATAGCTTTATAGAGGTCGCGTCCCTCCATGTGCCACTGTGGATGACGTGCAATGATCTGTGCTTCGACCTTGAATTGAATGACGCTAATGGCTTTGTGCATACGTGCAATCAGCAGACGGTTCTTCTCGTCAAGGGGGGCTTCTTTCGAAATCTTAGGAAGAAACTCCGTGCAGGGGTCTTCGCCGTAGGTCTCCATGGCGAATGTTGCCAACGGAATGAGGTTGATTCCGTAGCCGTCCTCGAGGGTTCCCATGTTTGCATACCGCAGGGCAATGCGGATAACATTGCAGATACAGGCATTGTTTCCGGCACAGGCACCCATCCAAAGTATATCGTGGTTACCCCAAGTGATATCCCACGTGTGGTAATGCTTCAGTGTATCCATGACGATATGCGCTCCGGGACCGCGGTCGTATACGTCGCCGAGGATGTGAAGGTGGTCGATGACCAGTCGTTGGATGACTTTGCACATGGCTATAATAAAGTCGTCGGCACGTCCAGTGGAGATGATGGTGGAGATAATCGTGCTGACATAGTCGGTCTTGTCCTTGTCATCAGCATGTTCATGGAGCAGCTCCTGCACAATATATGAATAGTCGACCGGCAGAGATTTCCTCACCTTAGAGCGGGTATACTTGCTCGAAACGTCTCGACACACCTCCACCAGTCGGTGAATGGTGATGTGATACCAGTCTTTTATGTCTTTCTCGTGTACCTTTACAAGCTCGAGTTTCTGTTCCGGATAATAGATAAGCGTACACAGTTCCCGCTTCTCGCAGGTGCGGAGCTTGTCTCCAAACAGTTCGTTTACCTTTCTTTTGATGCTTCCCGAAGCGTTTTTCAATACATGTTGAAAGGCTTCATACTCACCGTGAATGTCGGCAAGAAAGTGTTCTGTCCCCTTGGGCAGACAGAGAATAGCCTGCAAATTGATAATTTCCGTACTGGCGTCTGAGATGCTGGGAAATGATTGAGAAAGGAGCTGGAGATATCTTGCGTCCTTTTCCAGGTTATAAGGCTTGCTTGTCATAGACGTTTCATTTTTTGTTCGTTATCATTTTTTATTCATTTCTATAGAATGGCTCGTTCGAGTTTTACCGTTCCAATATCGTCGAGGGGCGACAGCGGTATGAATCCCTCTTCCAAATGGAGCCACTTGGCCATTATCTGAATGATTCTTCGTGAGAACCGGTACAGGTGCAACTCTTTGAGGATGCATTTTAACTGGTCTTCGTCATACTCCTGATACTTAATAGCGATATATAGTTCGCACAGATGACGCATGGAGAACCTACGCTTGCGGATAAGAAACTTTGAATTGGCAAGCATTGTAGCGATGTTGCGCAGAATGGCACTGCTTGTCTCATCCAATTCTTCCGTCCATTGTTTGGCGAAAGCACTGTTGTTTAGCCATTCCTTCTTCTCTAATAAACCATTCTGTTTAGGGCGGCTGGGGGAGAAACGAAGGATGTTCTTTGAGTCAATGGGCGGAATTTTCATATCTAAACTCTTGGCTGCATCCTGGAGGTAAGGCCGTATATCCTCGTCGTCGGCGTAAAGCAGTATCCTTTTCCATTGGGCTTCCGTAAGTGTCTGCAATGATTTCAGTTTCTCGGTGCTTGGAAGATAGTTGGTTATCTCGTCCGACAGGCTTAACGAAAGTAGATAGCTGATGCAGTCATATTCCTGTCGGCTGATACTCAACCGGTAGCGTGTGTCGATCACCTTATGGTAGAACTGCAGGCTTTCGAGCGACATTTCTTCCGTCGAAAAACTGTTACAAAGCAGCGAATTTTTTACGATGCCTATGCGTTTCTGCCATCCCAGTCTCAGCAACTCGTCGCGCTCTCTGTCTGAACAGACCAATAGTGCATCTGCATGTATCGTCATCCGCCGTTGGTAAGCTATGGTTCGGAAAGATTTGGCGATAGGATGCTCTTTCCGTCGGTACAGTTGGTTAAGTTGCCTATGGGGAGAAAAGACGACAGCCACTCCTTTCTTGCGGGCATAATCTGCCACCCTGCTTGCCTTATAGTCCCAGCAGGAATGGATATGGACGATATCCGGCGTTTTCTTTCCTAACATTGCAGCAATGCCATCCTTATGTGTCATCACCTTTATTTCCGCATACCCTGCCTGGCCTTCTGCCAACATTGTTACGTAGTCTGCCAGCAGATGGTCATTGATTATGTGGTGGATGTAATGGATAATGTACATTATAGTTTATGGGAAATAAAGTCGTAC